>CAURIB010000211.1:0-2504 GCA_963524795.1 uncultured Streptococcus sp. | reverse complement strand
AAATAGCTGCCAAGACTCCACAAGAAATACCAGGCAAGATAAATCCTAGCGCAATAACAATTCCTTTAATCATTTTTGAAATCCAAGATAACATAAACTCTCTCCATATTTATTCTCTAAAATTCTCTTCTTGTATTATATCACAAAGTAAGAGAAATAAAAAAAGCAAGCAGAAGTAATATCTTGCTTGCTGAATGAAATTAAGGTTTTAAAAATAGTTTTCTAAATGTCTCTTCCTTATCTTTTGACAAAGAAATAAGATTTAGGTCTAGATGGTGTTCAAATCCAACCAGTTTACCCTTTGAGGTGTATTGATGAAGATCAAAGTCAAGGTCTGTATGTGGTGAACTTTCAAAATAGCCCGAATCAGGTCCGTAGGAAGGAATCCAAATAGCTGAAAACTTATCTGTGCTGATGCTATGCTCTTCCATGAAGTAAACTCCGATGTAAATACCGATGTTTTTAGCACCTAGAGATTCTAGTTTAGCACGAAAAGCTTCAACCCCTTTATTCATGTCTGACATGGTTTTTTCTTCGACATCTAACCAATAGTAACTTGGATTGTATGGGGAAGCTGAATTGTAGAATGCTTCAGCAGCCTTTTCCATATCCTCTACACTTTTTCCAGATACATAGGCATATACAGCAACTGGAACATTTCTCTTTTGAAACTCAGCGATATGACTTTTATAAGCTTTATCAATACCGTTTGTATAAGATGCATCGTTCTCAGTGGTAATCTGATTTCCTCCGTGGACTCGAACAATGACACCAGAGATATTTTGAGATAAAATATCGTAATTGATTTCCGATGGTCTCTGCCAACCAGAGATATCGATGATAGGCTTATCCAAGTTATGTAGAGCTTGTGTTTCTATTTGAACTGGATTTTGTTTGGTTTTTACAGGATGTTCTTCGAATCGTGGACGATTGAGAATCAAGAGTCCTATAAAAGCAGCAAATATAATAACTATAAAAGCTGGACGAATTTTTTTTCTCATACTCCTATAGTTTATCGTAATTTGTGAAAAAAATCAAAAAATTTACTCAAAACGGAGTAGTGACAGTCATTAGCGTTATGTTGAGGTCAACAAATTTGTGTATCGTGAAGTAAATTGTGGTATAATAATAAAGAATTTCTATAGAAAAGAGAAAAATATGGCAAATTATGCAATTATTTTAGCAGCGGGTAAAGGTACCCGTATGAAATCAGATCTACCTAAAGTTATGCACAAGGTTGCGGGAATTTCAATGCTTGAGCATGTTTTTCGTAGCGTGGGCGCAATTAATCCTGAAAAAACAGTTACTGTAATCGGGCATAAGGCTGAACTTGTAGAGCAAGTTTTAGCAGGACAGACTGATTTTGTGAGACAGTCCGAACAATTAGGTACTGGTCATGCGGTTATGATGGCCGAACCAATTCTTGAGGGTCTTTCTGGACAAACATTGGTTATTGCTGGCGACACACCGCTAATCACTGGTGAGAGTTTAAAGAACTTGATTGATTTTCATGTGAATCACAAGAACGTAGCCACTATCCTTACCGCAGAAGCTGAAGAACCATTTGGTTATGGACGTATTGTTCGCAATGATAATGCTGAAGTACTAAGAATTGTTGAACAAAAAGATGCGACTGATTTTGAAAAGCAAATCAAAGAAATTAATACAGGAACTTATGTTTTTGATAATGCTCGTCTCTTTGAAGCTCTTAAAAACATCAATACCAATAACGCTCAAGGCGAATACTATATTACAGACGTGATTGGTATTTTCCGTGAAGCTGGTGAAAAAGTCGGAGCCTACACTCTTAAAGACTTTGATGAAAGTCTCGGAGTCAATGACCGTGTAGCACTTTCTACAGCCGAAGCTGTTATGCGTCGTCGTATTAACCAAGCTCACATGATTAATGGCGTTAGTTTTGTAAATCCAGAAGCAACTTATATTGATATTGATGTTGAAATTGCTCCAGATGTACAAATTGAAGCTAATGTAACCCTCAAAGGTTCTAGTAAGATTGGTGCTGAGACTATTTTGACGAATGGAACTTATATTGTCGATAGTACTATCGGTTCAGGTGCAGTGATTACCAACTCTATGATTGAGGAGAGCACAGTTGCTGATGGTGTTACAGTCGGACCTTACGCTCATATTCGTCCAGATTCTAGCCTGGCAAAAGATGTTCATATTGGAAACTTTGTTGAGGTGAAAGGTTCTAGCATTGGAGAAAATACAAAAGCTGGCCATTTGACATACATTGGTAACTGTGAAGTTGGCAGTGACGTCAACTTTGGTGCTGGTACTATAACAGTGAACTATGATGGGAAAAATAAATTCAAGACAGTCATTGGCAACAATGTCTTTGTTGGTTCTAATTCAACCATCATTGCTCCTGTTGAACTAGGAGATAACTCTCTTGTTGGGGCAGGTTCAACCATTACTAAAGACGTGCCTGCTGATGCTATTGCCATCGGTCGTGGCCGCCAAGTTAACAAAGACGAATATGC
>CAURIB010000210.1:0-2539 GCA_963524795.1 uncultured Streptococcus sp. | reverse complement strand
GTTTGTTCTTTGATTTTCATTGAGTACACTACTTTCGATTTAATAGATCAAAAAACGAACAAATGTCATGTTTGTTCGTTTTTGATTGAATGGTAAAATTTACAGAGGAAAAACTAAAATATAGAGCAACTTTCCTTATGGGATTATGCTATAATAGAGAAAATAAAAACTAGAGGTTTATCATGACAAAATTATATGGAAGCTTGGAAGCGGGCGGTACAAAATTTGTCTGTGCTGTCGGTGATGAAAACTTTAATATTGTAGAAAAAACACAATTCCCAACAACAACTCCTATCGAGACAATCGATAAAACTATCGAGTTCTTTTCAAAATTTGATAATCTTGCAGGTCTTGCAATTGGTTCATTTGGTCCCATTGATATTGACAAAAACTCAAAAACTTATGGCTTTATCACAACAACTCCAAAACCTCACTGGGCAAATGTGGACTTGCTTGGTGCCCTTCGTCGCGCTCTAAACGTGCCTATGTATTTCACGACAGACGTAAATAGTTCTGCATACGGTGAAGTGGTTGCCCGTAACAATGCTGGTGGCCGTATCGAAAACTTGGTTTACTACACAATCGGTACAGGTATCGGTGCAGGTGTTATCCAACGTGGCGAGTTTATCGGCGGTGTTGGTCACCCTGAGATGGGTCATTATTATGTGGCTAGACACCCAATGGATATTGAAAAAGAATTTAAAGGTGTTTGTCCTTTCCATAATGGATGTTTGGAAGGTTATGCAGCTGGTCCAAGTTTGGAAGCTCGTACAGGTGTTCGTGGGGAAAACATTGAACTCAACAACTCTGTCTGGGATGTTCAAGCCTACTACATTGCTCAAGCCGCAGTGAATGCGACTGTAACTTTCCGTCCAGATGTCATCGTCTTTGGTGGTGGGGTTATGGCTCAACAACATATGCTTGACCGTGTACGTGAGAAATTCACAGCCCTACTCAATGGCTACCTACCAGTTCCAGATGTACGTGACTATATCGTGACTCCAGCTGTTGCTGGCAATGGTTCAGCTACACTAGGAAACTTCGTTCTTGCTAAGAGCGTTGCAAAATAAGAATATAGAAAAACTCCCAACTGAGAAAGTTGGGAGTTTTGCTTTAGTCTTTTTCTATTTTTGTTTCCTGATGGAAAATATTTTGCCAAGTTTCGTGACGGCGCCAGATACTGGTATGAATGGTATCACCGACTTGGTAGCGGATGAGTTTAGTCTTTTGACTGATAGAAGTTAAATGAAGTTCCTTGATAGCAGAGGTTAATTCTTTTTCAGTCTTATAGGCATCCTTGTCCAGTTCTTGTCCGTCCTGGCGGATATAAATGAAATCTTCTGCAAGTAACTCTTCCAGTTGATTTCCTTGGTCGATTAGTTGCTCTCTCATGAGCAATTTTTTATAGACATTATCTAGAATTTCATCCTCAGGGATTGGTGCTGGTTCGATATGAATGTCTGTATCAAAGACACCAAAGCGTTCTGATAACATGGATTCAACTTGGTCCGCAATTTCATGACTCTCATAAACAGAGAGATCTGGGTTCATTTCCAGAGTAATGTCCAGATAAATGTTGCTTCCGTAAGTACGACCGCGTTGAGATTTGACCTTGCTAATCTTAGGAATTTCCATGATAGCTTTTTGGTAATCTTCGAGCAAGTGTTCATCAAAACCATCAGAAAGGCTGAAGGATGACTCGATAAAGATATCATAAGCAGTTTTAAGAATAAAGAAGGTAATGATAATCGCAACCAACTTATCCACGATCGGATAGTTGAAGCTACTAGCTAGGATAGCAATAGAAGTTCCAAGAGAAGTCACAGCATCTGACAAATTGTCCTTGGCTGCTGTCTTGAGAGCTTTGGACTTAGCTTGCTTGCTCAGATGGGTATTGTAGAGATAAACGGCGAACATGATGATGGCAGAGATGACTCCCAGAGTCGCCCCAAGTGGGTCAATGACCGTTTGCTCTCGGCTGAGTATCTTTTGAATGGTGTCACGTAGAACATCAAAGCCAACGTAAAACATGATGATGGAAGTGATGAGACTTGCCAAATCCTCTATTTTCCAGTGGCCGAAGCGATGATCTCTGTCTGCTGGTTGGCGAGCCAAACGAATCCCGATGAGGAGGGCCACATTTCCAACGATATCTGAAACGTTGTTAAAACCATCAGCCACTAAACTGGATGAATGGAGGAGGTGGCCAGTTGCTAGCTTAGCTGCAGACAAGAATAGATAGGTCAAAATGCTGATAATGGCACCACGCTCAGCTAATTTTAAGTTTGAAACCGATTGATTCATCTAACTCCCCTTCTAGCATTTTAGTATTCTTTCATTATACTGGTTTTCCATGGAAAATTCAAATGGAGGAAGTAAGTTAAATAGACCCCACCCCTTGAAAACTTTTGAAATTCTGATATAATAGAACTACTCAAGGGAGTAGCTGGCGGGAAACCGCGATAGTGTCGTCATTACGAATTTTTTCCGGCACTATATTAAACAGCGAGACTTGTTTTTTTAAAAAACAGGTCTCTTT
>CAURIB010000209.1:0-2542 GCA_963524795.1 uncultured Streptococcus sp. | reverse complement strand
GAATCCACTCGACCTGGAAGTAGCTATGTTGAGATTGAAGAGGAAATCCAACGTGTGGTTCCAGTGATTAAGGCTATCCGTCAAGAAAGTGATGTTCTGATTTCGGTAGACACTTGGAAAAGTCAGGTTGCAGAAGCAGCTCTAAAAGCTGGGGCCAATATAGTCAATGATATTACAGGGCTCATGGGGGATGAGAAGATGGCTGAGGTAGTTGCCAAAGCAGAAGCTCAAGTAGTCATCATGTTTAATCCAGTTATGGCACGTCCTCAGCACCCTAGTTCACTCATATTTCCTCATTTTGGATTTGTAGAGACTTTTACAAAGGAAGACTTAGCAGACTTTGAACAACTATCAGTAGAAGAATTGATGACAGCTTTCTTTGACCGTGCTCTAGCAAGAGCGGAAAAAGCAGGAATTTCGAAAGGAAACATCATGTTGGATCCTGGGATTGGCTTTGGCTTGACCAAAAAGGAAAATCTCATCCTCCTACGTGATCTTGATAAGTTGCACGAGATGGGCTATCCTATCTTTTTAGGAGTTTCTCGTAAGCGATTTGTCATTAATATCCTTGAAGAAAATGGATTTGAAGTCAATCCAGATACAGAAGCTGGCTTCCGCAATCGAGATACGGCTTCGGCTCATGTGACCAGCATTGCTGCTAGACAAGGTGTGGAAGTGGTGCGCGTGCATGATGTAGCCAGTCACAAGATGGCAGTCGAAATTGCATCAGCCATCCGTCTGGCTGATGAAGCGGAAAATTTAGATTTGAAACAGTATAAATAAGATGAATAAAAACGAAACGAATCAGTGGATAGCTAACTACCGGACAGACCAACCGCATTTTGGTTTGGAGAGGATGGTGAAGCTATTAGCCCTACGTGGCAATCCCCATCTGAAACTCCAGGTTATCCATATCGGAGGAACCAATGGTAAGGGGTCTACTATAGCCTTTTTGAAGAATATGTTGGAAAAGATGGGGCTAAGAGTTGGAGTCTTTAGCTCACCCTATCTGATTCATTATACCGATCAGATTGCCATTAATGAGGAATCTATCCCAGAAGCAAGATTAGAGACCTTGATGGTAGACTATCGCTCACTACTTGAGGGGGAGCATGCTCATGATTTGCAGGGAACGACAGAGTTTGAGATTATCACTGCTATAGCCTATGATTATTTTGCTTCTGAGCGAGTCGATGTGGCCATTATGGAAGTAGGTATGGGTGGACTTTTGGATAGTACCAATGTTTGTCAGCCTATCTTAACAGGTATTACGACCATTGGCCTGGATCACGTAGCTCTACTAGGGGATAGCTTGGAAGCTATCGCAGAGCAGAAAGCTGGAATTATCAAACAAGGAGTTCCCCTAGTAACAGGGAATATTGTCCCAGAAGCCTTGGATGTGATAGATCAAATTGCAGAGGAAAAACAGGCTGCTAGAATTGTTTATGGAAGAGATTATCAGGTAAGCCATCATGAGAGTATTATCACTGGAGAGGTCTTTGACTATTCAAGTTCGGTTAGACAAGGTCGCTTCCAGACTGGCCTGCTTGGTTTGCACCAGATAGAGAATGCTGGGATGGCCATAGCTTTACTTGATACTTTTTGTCAGGAGGATGGCCGAGAACTAGCAAGCAATCACTTGCTTGCTCAAGCCTTGGAAGAAACAAGTTGGCCAGGGCGTTTGGAAGTTGTGTCGAGAGACCCCTTGCTGATTTTGGATGGGGCTCACAATCCCCATGCTATCAAGGCTTTATTGGCAACCTTGCAAGACCGTTTTGCGGACTATCAGAAGGAAATCCTCTTTACTTGTATCAAAACCAAGGCCTTGGAGGATATGTTGGACTTGCTAGAAACTTTGTCCAATACTAAGATTACACTAACTCATTTTGAGGATAGTCGGGCGACGGATGAAAAAGTCTTGAAAGAGATAGCTGATTCTAGAAATCTCAACTACCAAAGTTGGCAGGAATTTCTAGACAAAAAATTATCAGAAAATGAAGAGAAAAAAACAGTTAGGATTATCACGGGCTCATTATACTTTTTAGCCCAAGTGAGAACCTACCTAATGGAGAGGAAAAATTAGAATGGATACACAAAAGATTGAAGAAGCTGTAAAAATGATTATCGAGGCAGTTGGTGAGGATGCAAATCGCGAAGGCTTGCAGGAAACACCAGCCCGTGTCGCTCGTATGTACCAAGAGATTTTTTCAGGTCTTGGGCAAACTGCTGAAGAGCACCTGTCAAAATCCTTTGAGATTATTGATGACAATATGGTAGTGGAAAAGGATATCTTTTTCCATACCATGTGTGAGCACCACTTCTTGCCATTTTATGGGAGAGCGCATATTGCCTACATTCCAGATGGGCGTGTAGCAGGCTTATCAAAGTTAGCTCGTACGGTGGAAGTCTACTCTAAAAAGCCACAGATTCAAGAGCGTTTGAATATCGAAGTGGCTGATGCCTTGATGGAGTATTTGGGAGCCAAGGGAGCCTTCGTTGTCATTGAAGCAGAACATATGTGTATGAGTATGCGCGGTGTTCG
>CAURIB010000208.1:0-2551 GCA_963524795.1 uncultured Streptococcus sp. | reverse complement strand
AATCAATATGCCTTGAAAACTAATGACGGAGAGTACTATCTTGAGAGCATGGAAGACCGTGTCTTCTTTAACGCCCTTTATTTCGCAGATGGTGATGAAGCGATTGCTATTGATATCGCTAATGAAATTATCCACCAACGTTATCAACCTGCTACACCTTCTTTCTTGAATGCTGGTCGTGCTCGCCGTGGTGAATTGGTATCATGTTTCTTGATTCAGGTAACAGATGATATGAACTCTATCGGACGTTCTATCAACTCAGCTCTTCAACTTTCACGTATCGGTGGTGGCGTGGGAATTTCCCTCAGCAACCTTCGTGAAGCTGGTGCTCCTATTAAGGGTTATGAGGGTGCTGCTTCTGGTGTCGTTCCGGTTATGAAGCTTTTCGAAGATAGCTTCTCTTACTCAAACCAACTTGGGCAACGTCAAGGTGCTGGGGTTGTTTACCTCAACGTCTTCCACCCAGATATCATCGCCTTCCTTTCAACTAAGAAAGAAAATGCTGATGAAAAAGTTCGTGTCAAGACTCTTTCACTTGGTGTTGTGGTACCAGATAAATTCTACGAATTAGCACGTAAAAATGAAGAAATGTATCTCTTCAGCCCATACTCTGTTGAACTTGAATACGGTGTGCCATTCAACTACATCGACATCACTGAAAAATACGATGAACTAGTTGCAAATCCAAACATCCGTAAGACAAAAATCAAGGCGCGTGATTTGGAAACTGAAATCTCTAAATTGCAACAAGAATCTGGTTATCCTTATGTAGTCAACATTGATACTGCTAACCGTGCAAATCCTGTTGATGGAAAGATCATCATGAGTAACTTGTGTTCTGAGATTCTTCAAGTCCAAGAACCAAGTCTTATCAACGATGCTCAAGAATTCCTTAAAATGGGGACTGATGTCTCATGTAACCTTGGTTCAACAAACGTGGTCAACATGATGACTTCACCTGACTTTGGTCGCTCTATCCGTGCAATGGTACGTGCTTTAACTTTTGTTACAGATAGTTCACACATCGTAGCTGTTCCTACTATCGACCATGGAAATAGCCAAGCACACACCTTTGGACTTGGTGCTATGGGACTTCACAGCTACCTTGCCCAACAACTGATTGAATATGGATCACCTGAGTCCGTTGAATTTACAAGCATTTACTTTATGCTTATGAACTACTGGACCTTGGTTGAGTCAAACAATATCGCACGTGAACGTGGTGTTACCTTCCACAACTTTGAAAAATCAGACTATGCTAACGGAAGCTACTTTGATAAGTATTTGACTGGAGAATTTCTTCCGAAATCAGACCGTGTTAAAGAACTCTTTGATGGCATCTTTATCCCTACTGCTGCTGACTGGGCTGAACTTTGTGATAAAGTTAAAGCAGATGGTCTTTACCACCAAAACCGCCTTGCTGTAGCACCGAATGGTTCTATCAGCTACATCAACGATGTATCTGCTTCTATCCATCCAATTACGCAACGTATCGAAGAACGTCAAGAAAAGAAAATCGGTAAGATCTACTACCCTGCTGCTGGCTTGTCAACAGAAACCATTCCTTACTACACTTCTGCCTACGACATGGATATGCGTAAGGTTATCGATGTGTACGCAGCTGCAACAGAGCACGTGGACCAAGGACTATCACTCACCCTCTTCATGCGTAGTGATATTCCAAAAGGTCTTTACGAATGGAAGAAAGAAAACAAACAAACGACACGTGACTTGTCAATCCTTCGTAACTATGCCTTTAACAAGGGAATCAAGTCTATCTACTACGTCCGTACCTTTACAGATGATGGTGGAGAAGTCGGTGCTAACCAATGCGAGAGCTGTGTGATTTAAGTCATCTCTCAAAAGTATTACATTCACTCAATCCATTAAACGTATTTTGCTGATAAAATCATGTAAGAACATAAAAGTCGGGCATCCGACTTTTTGTTCGATTATAGCATAGAATTATGATAAAATAAGAATGATTATGTTATCGCATTACTACACACAGAAAGAGATTTCAAATGAAAACTTACTACAAAGCCATTAACTGGAATGCCATCGAAGATGTCATCGATAAATCAACCTGGGAAAAACTGACTGAGCAGTTCTGGCTCGATACGCGTATCCCTTTGTCAAACGACTTAGATGACTGGAGAAAGCTTTCTAACAAGGAAAAAGACCTTGTCGGTAAAGTTTTTGGAGGTTTGACCCTTCTTGATACCATGCAATCAGAAACTGGTGTCCAGGCTCTTCGTGCTGATATTCGTACACCTCACGAGGAAGCTGTTTTTAACAATATCCAGTTTATGGAATCTGTCCATGCTAAATCTTACTCTTCTATCTTTTCTACCTTGAATACCAAGTCTGAAATCGAAGAAATCTTTGAATGGACCAATACCAATCCATATCTTCAGAAAAAAGCTGAAATTATCAATGAAATCTACCTAAACGGAACGCCACTTGAAAAGAAAGTAGCTAGTGTTTTTCTTGAAACCTTCCTCTTCTACTCTGGTTTCTTCACTCCTCTCTACTATCTTGGAAACAACAA
>CAURIB010000207.1:0-2574 GCA_963524795.1 uncultured Streptococcus sp. | reverse complement strand
ATGCTTTATATTTGGTCTTATCTCAAACGTTATCCCAAGTGGCTAGTGTTAGACTTCTTCGGAGCTATTTTCTTTGTGATTGTCAATCTTGGGCTACCGACTGTTCTTGCTCGCATGATTGACCAGGGGATTAATCAAGGTAATGAAGAAAAGCTCTATTTTTGGGCTATCGTAATGTTGGTTATTATCGTCTTGGGGACATTTGGGCGGGTTGTTCTATCCTATGCTGCTAGTAAACTGACCACCAATATGGTTAAGGACATGCGAAATGATGTTTATGCTAAATTACAAGAGTATTCTCATCACGAATATGAACAAATTGGTGTTTCTTCATTGGTGACTCGTATTACCAGTGACGCCTTTGTCCTTATGCAGTTTGCAGAGCAGACGCTTAAGTTGGGTGTTATCACTCCCATGATGATGCTGTCGAGTATTCTCATGATTTTCTTAACCAGCCCCTCACTAGCCTGGATTGTTGCTTTTTCAGTACCTTTCCTAGCTGTAGTAGTCCTTTATGTGGCAGTGAAAACGCGCCCCTTATCTGAAAAACAACAGAAAACACTGGACAAGATAAACCAATATGTCCGTGAAAATTTGATGGGCTTGCGAGTGATTCGTGCCTTTGCTCGTGAAGACTTCCAAGAAAAACGTTTCAAAGAGAAGAATGCAATCTATGCAGATAATTCGAATCGTTTGTTCAAATTGACTGGTTTGACAGAGCCGCTTTTTGTGCAAATCATTATTGCCATGATTGTAGCTATCGTTTGGTTTGCTCTAGTTCCTCTCAAGCAAGGAAGTTTGCAGATTGGGGATTTGGTGGCCTTTATCGAGTATAGTTTCCACGCCCTCTTGTCCTTCCTTTTCTTGTCAAACCTCTTTACCATGTATCCACGTACGGCTGTGTCTAGTGAGCGTTTGAAGGAAATCATGGATATGCCTATTTCCATTGATCCAAATGAGGACGGAATTCAAGAAACAGCAACCCATGGTTATCTAGAATTTGATAATGTAACCTTTGCCTATCCTGGGGAAACGGAAAGCCCTGTTTTGCATAATATTTCCTTTACTGCTAAACCGGGAGAAACTATTGCTTTTATCGGTTCAACTGGGTCAGGTAAGTCTACTCTGGTTCAGTTAATTCCTCGTTTTTATGATGTTACACTTGGGAAAATCAAGGTTGATGGTGTTGATGTCCGGGATTACCGTCTCAAATCACTCCGCCAGAAAATTGGATTTATTCCACAAAAAGCCTTGCTCTTTACAGGGACTATCGCAGATAATCTCCGTTACGGAAAAGAGGACGCCAGTCATGAGGACTTGCACCAAGCAGCTGATGTAGCCCAAGCCAAAGACTTTATCGAAAGTCGAGAAGAAGGTTTTGCAACTCATCTGGCTGAAGGGGGAAGCAACCTATCAGGTGGTCAGAAACAACGTCTGTCGATTGCACGAGCAGTTATCAAGGGCCCAGATATCTATATTTTTGACGATTCTTTCTCAGCCTTGGACTACCGTACAGATGCTATTTTACGCCGTCGTCTCAAGGAAGTGACTCAAGATGCTACGGTATTGATTGTTGCGCAACGTGTTGGAACCATTATGGATGCTGACCAGATTATCGTCCTTGATAAGGGAGAAATCGTTGGTCGTGGCCGTCATGAGGAATTGATGGAAACCAATGACATCTATCGAGAAATTGCTGAGTCGCAGCTGAAAAATGCGTCTCTGACAGAAGAATAGGAGATAAAGGATGAAACAACAATCTAGTCTAGCTCGTCTATGGAGCTATTTAAAAGCCTATCGATTCTCTGTTTTCTTTGCAGTCTTCTTGAAGATAGTCAGCGTCATTATGAGTGTTATCGAGCCTTTCGTATTGGGACTTGCTATCACTGAATTAACCAGTAACCTCCTTGCCATGGCAAATGGTGTTGCAGGAGCAGGTATTAATACCAGCTATATCGCAGTGATTCTGGCGATCTATCTCTTGCGTGGCCTTTTTTATGAGTTGGGTTCTTACTACTCAAACTATTTCATGACCAATGCTGTCCAGTCTATGATACAGGATTTGCGAAATGAAATGAGCGAAAAAATCAACCGCATCCCTGTGTCTTACTTTGACAAGCACCAATTTGGAGATTTACTGGGACGTTTTACTAGCGATATAGAGACCGTATCTAATGCACTCCAACAATCCTTCTTACAGATTGTTAATGCAGTCTTTACCATTATTTTTGTTATGGGTATGGTCCTCTATCTAAATCTTCAGTTGGCTATCATTGTTATCTTGTCGATTCCAGTGACTTATTTTGGAGCTAAAACGATTCTAAATCGTTCGCAGCCATATTTTAAACAGCAGGCGGCTATATTGGGACGTATGAATGGATTTGTTCAGGAAAACTTGACAGGTTTTAATGTGCTGAAGCTCTATGGACGTGAAGAAAATTCCCAGCAGGAATTTGCGGCTATTACAGATGAATTGCAACAAGTCGGATTTAAGGCGAGCTTTATTTCAGGTTTGATGATGCCTGCCCTTCACATCGTATCTGATTTAACCTACCTGATTGTTGCTGTCTTAGG
>CAURIB010000206.1:0-2578 GCA_963524795.1 uncultured Streptococcus sp. | reverse complement strand
ATTTTGCTTCATACTCAGCTTTGGCCTTTTTGTAGTTTTCAACGACTGTATTGATTTCAGCTGTTTGAGCTTTGTTATCTGCTTCTGCTGCTGCGATAGATGGTTGGATTTTTTCAGCCTCTTCTGTAACGGTCACACCTTCTGTAGCTGCATCTGCTTTTGCTTTCTCAAGTTCTGGTGATTCTACATAAGTAGTCGTAACTGTTTTATTTCCTTCTGTAACACTTGTAGATGTCAACTTAGAACTTGTTGCAACAGCTGCATCGCTTGTTGCTGTATCCGTAGTAGTTGCTTCAGTTGCAGGCGCTGTTGTCTCATCTGCTTTCACTTCTGCTCCGTAGGTATTAACAGTAGCCAATCCAGCGATGGCTAATGAAACAACACCGACTGATAACTTACGAATTGAAAATTTTTCCTGCTTCGAAACATGTTCACGATAGCTTTTCATTTTCAAAACTCTCCTTTTTATGTTTAAAAAAATCTCACTGTAGAGGCAAAAATATGCTACTTTCAGTTAAATCTATTGTATCACAATCAACCATTTTAAAATATTTGTTGATTTAATTTTTTATTTTACTTTAAAGATATAACAACTTGAAACGCCAAACTTTCAAGTTCTTCTTCATCTTTTAGTTGAAAATATATGTAAACAGACTTGAAAAAACCTTTATTTTCAAAGGTTTTCAGGCCGCTTTCTCTTTTTATAAATTTCACCGGAAGACTTTTTAAGGGGAAGTATTTTTTTATACTAATAGATTAGATTTGACCTACAAAACAAAAAATTATGTAACATTTTCCCTTTTTAGGTCCGTAAAATTCAAAAAAACAACAAATTTTAAGGAATCAGCCATTGCTTGAAACCCCTTACCTAAACCTTAGTTAGAGCTATTTTTTGGGGACGGTTATTCCCTTTTATTTCGAAAAACGGGCACATCGTTTTTTCTTTTTCGATGTCTCCTTCACTTTATTTCAGAAAGCAACATGAAAATCAAGGGCAAATTGAAAGAAAATCTCCTCCCACACTCATGCACCATCTGTAGCTACGCTCCTCCCAATCTCTAGTCCTTTCCAATTTCCTCCCCCAATTCTATAAAAAAAGACCAGGGTCCTAAGAACCTTGGTCTAATAACTAGTGATTAGTTTAAGTGCCAGATGTCTTCGTTATACTGAGCGATCGTACGGTCAGATGAGAAGAATCCTGCTTTAGCAATGTTAACGATGACTTGATCCAACCATGCATCACGGTCTTCGTAGTCAGCCAACATGCGTTCTTTGGTGACAATGTAGTCTTCCAAGTCAAGAAGAGTCATGAACCAGTCTTTGTTGATCAATTCCTTGTGAAGACGAGTCAAGCGTTCCTTGTCCCCAACAGCAAGAACGGCATCGCTGACAATGAAGTCTACCAATGGCTTGATAGCTTCACGTTCATAGAAGTCTGCTGATTTGTATGCTGATTTGGCATATAGATCGATTACAGTTTCTGAATCTTCACCGAAGATGTAGATGTTGTCACGTCCAACCAATTCAGCGATTTCCACGTTGGCTCCATCCATCGTACCAAGTGTCAATGCACCATTCAACATGAATTTCATGTTACCAGTACCTGAAGCTTCTTTCGAAGCAAGAGAGATTTGCTCAGAAATATCGCTAGCTGGGATCAAGTAGCTTGCAGCAGTTACGTTGTAGTTTTCTACCATAACAACTTGCAAGTGTGGAGCTACCGCTGGATCGTTTGCAATCACTTCTGACAAGCAAAGGATCAAGTGGATGATATCTTGTGCAATGGTGTAGGCAGGAGCTGCTTTACCACCAAAGAGAACAGTGATTGGGCGAGCAGGGATATTTCCAGCTTTGATGTCCAAGTATTTGTGGATTACATACAAAGCGTTCATTTGTTGACGTTTGTATTCGTGAAGACGTTTGATTTGGGTATCAAAGATAGAATTTGGATTGATTTCCACACCTTGATGGTCTTTCAAGAAACGAGCCAATTTGCGTTTGTTGTGAGACTTGATGTTTTCCAATTTTGCTTTGACTGCATCTTTATCTTCATAAGAAAGAAGGTCTTCCAATTTAGATGCGTCATGGTGCCAGTCACGTCCGAGGATATCATCCAAGTAGTGTGACAAGGTTGGGTTGGCATGCATGAGCCAACGACGGAATGTGATACCGTTTGTTTTGTTGTTGAATTTTTCAGGGTAAATGTCGTAGAAGGCTTTCAACTCAGAATTCTTCAAGATTTCTGTGTGAAGTGCTGCTACCCCGTTTACGCTAAATCCATAGTGGATATCCATGTGCGCCATGTGTACGCGATCATTCTCATCGATGATTTGAACAGCTGGATCTTTGTATTCAGCGCGAACACGGCGGTCCAATTCTTCAATGATTGGAACCAAGTGAGGAACCACTTCTTGCAAGAATTCAAGTGGCCATTTTTCAAGGGCTTCAGCAAGGATTGTGTGGTTTGTGTAAGCAGTCATGCTACGAACGATAGAGATTGCTTCATCAAGTTCGATACCACGTTCAGTCAAAAGACGGATCAATTCAGGAATCACCATTGATGGGTGAGTATCGTTGA
>CAURIB010000205.1:0-2587 GCA_963524795.1 uncultured Streptococcus sp. | reverse complement strand
GACACATATCGTTGAAAGAATTCCAGCGATTGTCACTAAGCTTACTACTGAATTGCCAGAACAACTTGAAGATTTAGAAGCAGGGTACCGCAAGCTTTTAGATGAAAACTACCATTTTGTAGAAACTGATATCGAATCTCGTCTTCAACTTCTCTATGAAGACTTGAAGAATAATCATGAAAATATCCGTACATTGGAGTTGGATAATGCAGAGTATGAAAACACTCAAATCCAAGAAGAAATCAATGCACTTTATGATATTTTCACTCGTGAAATTGCAGCCCATAAAGCTTTTGAGAAATTGGTAACTACCCTTCCTACCTATCTTAAACACTTGAAAGAAAACAATCAGGTACTAGTTAAAGATATCGAACGTCTTGGGAAAACCTATTTGATTTCAGAAAGCGATGTGAATCGAGTTCGTCGTCTTCAAGCTGATATCTCAGCCTTGAATGCTACTATTGAAGAAATGAATAATGCAGAGTCAGAAGTTTCAGAAGCATATTCTGTCTTACAAGAACGTTTGGAAAATCTCCAATCTACATTAAAAGATATTGAAGATGACCAAATCGGTGTTAGTGAACGTCTCGTTAAAATTGAAAAAGATGACATCAATGCTCGTCAAAAAGCAAATGTATATGTCAACCGTCTGCATACGATTAAACGCTACATGGAGAAGAGAAATCTTCCAGGAATTCCACAAAAATTCTTGAAGCTCTTCTTTGATGCAAGTCACAGTACAGAAGACTTGATGGCTGAGCTTGAACAAGCGCAAGTGAATATCGAATCTGTGAATCGTATCCTTGAGATTGCGACAAATGATATGAATATGTTGGAAGAAGAAACATACAGTATCGTTCAAAATGCAACATTGACAGAACAATTGCTTCAATATTCGAACCGTTACAGATCATTTGATGATCGTATTCAACAAGCTTTCCAAGAAGCTTTGAATATCTTTGAAACAACATTTGATTACCAAGCATCTTTCGAAAAAATCTCTCAAGCATTAGAAGTTGCTGAGCCTGGTGTTACAAATCGCTTCGTTACTTCTTATGAAAAAACAAGAGAAAGTATTCGTTTCTAATTTATAAAAGAATCCTAGATTTTTCTAGGGTTCTTTTACTTTTCTTTACCTATTTTAAATATTTTTATTCCATGTTTTCATTGAAATTATAGTTCATATTTGATATGATAAGACTATGACAAAAAAGAGATTACCCCAGAATAAAGTAAAGAAGAAAAACAATAAAAAGCTTGGCACTTTTGTCTTGCTTTTGTTTCTAACAATGTTAGCACTCGGTAGTGTGATTACCTATAAAGTGTTGAACAAGCAAGCCTTTGAACAGAAGATTGAGAGTCTCAAGAAGGAAAAAGATGACGCCTACTCCCAAGGAAGTCAAAAAGAACATTTCCGCAAAGAGAAATCTGAAATTATCACCTATTATCCACTAGTTGGAGACAGCCTTATTTCCCCTGCCAAAGATGTCATCGTAAAAGACATCACTGACAAAGTAGAAGGTAAAGAACAGTTGATTTTTTATTACTCAGAAAAAGGGGATTCCTCTTTAACTGGGGTTGAAAATCGTTTGATAAAAAAACAAGCCTATGACTTGGCAAATTCTAATGTCGTTGAATTAGAAAATACTACTTTAGAACAGCTGTATCTGAAAGAGGATGGTTCTATCTTTACCTTGGATCAATTCTTTACAGACCCATCCACAGCCAAAGAAAAAATCCTAGAGGGAGTTAAGTCAACTCTCCAAGATAAAAAAATAGAGCAATCAATTGTTGACCAAGTTTCAGCTGATTTCTCAGCTACAGAATTGTCAAGTTGGAAGTTTGCTTACAAAGATAGTCAATTGGTTCTATATCCAGTCAAAGCAATGACTAATGTAGAAGAAATAGCAATGCCTATTTCAGATTTCTTTGATTATATTCAAACATCCTATCTAACAGAAAAAGATGCTGAACTTTATAAAAAAGTTCAAGCGGAAAAACATAAAAAAGTGGTAGCTCTTACCTTTGATGATGGTCCTGATGGCAATACAACACCACAAGCCTTGGATATCTTAGCTAAGTACAAAATCAAAGCTACCTTCTTTGTCCAAGGGAAAAATCTTGCAGGTAATGAAGCTATCCTCAAACGTATGCAGGCTGAGGGCCATGAAGTTGGAAATCATAGTTGGAACCATCCAGTTTTAACACAACTCTCATTAGAAGATGCTAAGAAACAAATTACGGATACAGAATCAGCAATCACTAGTGTTCTCGGAAAGAGTTCAAAATTGATGCGCCCACCATATGGTGCCATCTCAGATGATATCCGTAATAGTCTCGATTTGAGCTTTATTATGTGGGATGTCGATAGCTTAGACTGGAAGAGTAAAAACGAAGCAGCCATTCTAACAGAAATTCAACGTCAGACGACTGATGGTTCTATTATATTGATGCATGATATTCACCAGACGTCAGTAAATTCACTACCAAAAGTTATTGAATATTTGCAGGGACAAGGGTATAGCTTTGTTACAGTCTCTGAGTTACTAGGGAATCATGTAAAACCACATGAGATATACTATTCTCG
>CAURIB010000204.1:0-2620 GCA_963524795.1 uncultured Streptococcus sp. | reverse complement strand
AAACTCTAAACTCTAAACTCTAAACTCTAAACTCTAAACTCTAAACTCTAAACTCTAAACTCCAAACACTAAACGCTATAAATACTTAAATGCTATAGAGGCTTAAAAATGACTCAATTAATCCATGCACGAATGACTGCAAGTATTACTGAACTCAAAAAGAGTCCGATGGATACAGTGTTGGCAGGCAGAGGTGAGCCTGTTGCAATACTCAATCGTAATACACCAGCGTTTTACTGTGTTCCGGCTGATCTGTATGAAACGATGATGGAACAACTAGAAGACCTAGAATTGAATAAGATTGCAGATACTCGTGCGAATCAAAAACGCATTCGAGTAAATATTGATGACCTATAACCGAGAAGAACTCAAAGAGTTACTCAAGGTGGGTTCAGGTGGTGTGATCTTCTCCACCATTCAGAAATTCCAACCTGAAGATGGGGGTAGCATCTACGAGCAACTCTCAGATCGAACCAACATTGTTGTGATTGCAGATGAAGCTCATCGTTCACAGTATGTCTTCAATGCTAAAGAGGTTGATGTTAAAGATGACGATGGCAAGGTGGTAGGTAAACGTACAGTCTATGGTTTTGCCAAGTACATGCGTGATGCTTTACCAAATGCCACTTATCTTGGCTTCACAGGAACACCAATCGAAAAGACAGATGTCAATACGCCTGCAGTTTTTGGTAACTATGTCGACATCTATGACATCTCGCAAGCTGTTGAAGATGGTGCAACCGTTCGGATCTTCTATGAAAGCCGACTTGCTAAGATTGCCATTAGTGAGGAAGGCAAAGAACTGATTGAAGACTTTGACGAACAGTTCAGTGAAGACGACTTAAACCAAACACAAAAAGAGCGTGCGAAGTGGGCAAAGGTCGAAGGACTCATTGGCAGTAAAGAGCGTATCAAAGCGATTGCCAAAGACATCGTAGAGCACTTTGAACAACGCCTGAAAGCTAATGCAAACCAAGGTAAAGGCATGATCGTCAGCATGTCTCGTAGGATTGCTGTCGACCTCTACAACGAGATTGTAGCGATCAAACAAGAATGGCATAGCGATGATCTAAACGATGGTGTGATCAAGGTGGTGATGACCTCATCTGCTTCTGATGGTAAGGAGATTGCCAAACACCATACGACCAAGCAACAACGCCAAATCCTGGCCAATCGTATGAAGGACAATGATGACAAGCTGAAGCTTGTGATTGTTCGCGATATGTGGCTGACTGGTTTCGATGCACCGAGTATGCACACGCTATACATCGACAAGCCAATGAAAGGCCATAACCTCATGCAAGCGATTGCACGAGTGAACCGAGTCTACAAAGACAAGATTGGTGGCTTAGTTGTCGATTACCTTGGTATCGTATCTGACCTGAAAGAAGCACTTTCATTTTACTCTGAAGCAGGTGGTAAGGGTGACCCTGCATTAGTGCAAGACGAAGCTGCAACCATTCTACAAGAGAAGCTCGAAGTCATTGATGGCATCATGCATGGCTTCAATTACCAAGAATACTTCACAGCCAATACTTCTCGTAAGCTCAACATTATCCTTGAAGCAGAAGAACACATCTTAGGTGTAGACCAAGGAGAAGGTAAGACTCGCTTCCTGACAGCAGTTGCAGCGATGTCACAGGCATTTGCTTTAGCAGTGCCTCATCCTCATGCGATGGAAGCAGCACCAGTAGTTGCCTTCTTCCAAGCAGTGAAAGCACGACTTGCGAAGTTCAGTGATGGCTCAGGCAACGTCTCAGGCATGAGTAATGCTGAGCTTGAATCTAAAGTGATGCAAACCATTTACCAAGCACTTGTTACAGAACAAGTGGTCGACATCTTCGATGCAGCAGGAATCCAGAAGCCAGACATCTCAATTCTCTCAGATGAGTTCATGCAGGAGATGAAAGGCTACAAGCACAAGAACATTGCACTTGAAACATTGAAGAAGCTCCTTGGTGATGAGATCAAGGTAAGAGAACAGCGGAGTGTCACCCAAGGCAAAAAGCTCATGGACATGCTGAGTTCTGCAATCAAGGGCTATCAGAACAAGGTACTGACTGCAGCCGAAGTCATTGATGAACTCATCAAGTTGGCTAAGGCGATTCAAGAGTCTGACAAAATGGCAGAGGAACTCAATCTTACTGAATACGAATATGCATTCTACTCAGCAGTCGCAGACAATGACAGTGCTAGAGAGTTGATGCAGAAAGAGATCCTACGAGAACTCGCTATCGTTCTGACAGAATCCATTCGTAAGAACGTAACCTTGGACTGGACCATCAAAGAGGCTGCTAGGGCGAAGCTACGAGTCATCGTGAAGCGATTACTCAAGAAGTATGGCTATCCACCTGACATGGCTTTATTGGCAACAGAGACTGTACTTGAACAGGCAGAGCAATTGGCTGAAGAATTAGCAACGGCAGCTTAGTTGTCACCACTAAATTACAACTCAAACACAACAAGGGGGGCAGTTTTTAAATGTCATTAGGGGGGGCATTTTTACACTGCCGCTAACAAGCTTTTAGATCAGGATAAACTGGTTGAAAATTTCATATCTGGAGCAGATAAAAGAGTTAAGGATCTAGAAGTTTCACAAAAGAAATTCGTTCGTTGTACC
>CAURIB010000203.1:0-2735 GCA_963524795.1 uncultured Streptococcus sp. | reverse complement strand
AGCCTATCAGGAGGCTGGTTTTTATGCTGTTGGCTATGTCAGCTATGAGGCTGCACCTGCTTTTGAGGAGAAGTTAGCGGTTCACGAGGGTCCCTTGTTAGGAGAGTATCTCCTCTATTTCACTATTCATGACAGCGTTGAAAAATCTAGCATTCCTCTGACTTATGAGGAGGTGGATTTGCCATCAAACTGGCAGGAAGTAACATCTGCAGAGGACTATGAAAAGGCAATTGCTCAGATTCACTATCATTTGCGACAGGGCGATACTTATCAGGTCAATTATACGGTTCAACTAAAGCAGGAGTTGTCTGCTAATCCTTTTGTCATCTACAATCGCATGGTGGTGGAGCAGGAGGCAGGCTACAATGCCTACGTAGAGCATGACGACACGGCAGTAATTTCCATGAGTCCAGAGCTCTTTTTCGAGCAAAATGGTCGTGAGTTGACGACTCGTCCTATGAAGGGGACGACTAAACGTGGTTTGAACGACGATGACGACTTGAAAGAAGTGGCTTGGTTGGAGCAGGATCCAAAAAATCGTTCAGAGAACATGATGATAGTTGACCTCTTGCGCAATGATATGAACCGTATTTCTGAGGTCGGAAGTGAGCATGTGGAGCGTTTATGCCAAGTAGAGCAGTATTCTACAGTGTGGCAGATGACTTCGACTATCAAGAGTCAGTTACGACCGGATGTTGATCTAGTAGAAATCTTCCGTTCGCTCTTTCCATGTGGCTCCATAACAGGGGCTCCCAAGATAGCGACCATGGAAATTATCAAAGACTTGGAACCACAAGCGCGTGGAGTTTACTGTGGAACTGTTGGCCTCTTACTGCCCAATGGACGACGGATTTTCAATGTGGCTATTCGAACCATTCAACTGCATGGAGGGCAAGCCATCTATGGAGTCGGTGGAGGCATCACTTGGGATAGTACTTGGGAAGCAGAATACCGTGAAGTCCAGCAAAAGGCAGCTGTTCTTTACCGAAAACAGCCTCGTTTTCAACTGATTACGACAGGGAAAATCAGTCAGAAAAAATTGCTCTTTGCAAACCAACACCTAGAAAGACTGCGAAAGGCTAGTCGTTATTTTGCCTTTCCATTTGACAAAGAAAGCTTAATAAATCGAATAGAGAAGGAGTGTCAGGCTTGTGACCTCCATCAAGATTATCGGATACGAATCAGTCTCAGCAAATCTGGAGAGATTGAAATTGAACGACAAGTATTGACACCACTTAGTTCTAGCTTCTGTCAGGCTAAGCTTTGTCTGCAAGGAGCTGATTTGCAGCGGGCCTTTACCTACTTCAAAACGACATACCGACCACATTTGACAGTGGGAGAGCAGGAAATCATCTATCACACTACTGATGGAAAATTGCTCGAAACCTCTATTGGGAATCTGATCTTAAAAATGGATGGCAAGCTCTATACACCTCCTAGTCAGCTAGGCCTGTTACCAGGTATTTATCGTCAACACTTGCTTGAAAATGGGCAAGTAGAAGAGAAGGTCTTGACCGTAGAAGATTTGAAACAAGCAGAAGTCATCTATGGCTGTAATGCTGTTAGGGAATTGTATGAGTTGTCAGTAAGGGAGAACTAAATGAAATTAATATTTTTACATGGCCTAGGTCAGTCAGCAGATAGTTGGAAAGAAGTGCAAGAGTTGCTTGCAGATTATCCCTCTGAAGCCCTAGAGTTATTCCCTTCCGGAGTTGCTACCTACCAAGAAGCTAAGGAGCGCATTTATCAGCACTTGTCAGAGGAGACAGAACCTTTTGTCTTAATCGGTTTGTCCTTAGGGGCTGCACTTGCATTGGAGCTTTCAAGTTCTGATATATCAAATCTTCAGGCCTTGGTTTTGTCAGGCTGTCCACTGAAACTAGCGGGTAACATTCCTTTTTATATTCAGTTGCTGATATTTAAATTGCTTCCCAAAAGGATATTTGAGAAACAGGGAGCAGATAAGGCTCTTATGGTTGGAGTTTCTGAGGAATTAAAGACACTTGATTTAAGAGAGATTGCAAGGAATTGTCCCTATCCAAGCTTGTTAATTTGTGGTAGTCAGGATAAGCCTAATCTCAGTTCAATGAAAGCTATTCAAGAACTGATGCAAAATTCCCAGTTCCAGATTATCCCTGACGGCCCTCATATCTTGAATAGGGCAAAACCAAAAGAGTTTGCAGAAATAACTAGAAGTTTTCTTGAATTGCAGAAATAAGTTTGATAAAATAATAATGAAAGTGATAATATCATAAAGGAGATAAAGATGAGTCAAAAGATTATTGGGATTGACCTTGGTGGAACTTCTATCAAGTTCGCTATTTTAACGCAAGAAGGAGAAATCCAAGAAAAATGGTCTATTAAGACAAACATTTTGGATGAAGGAAGCCATATCGTAGACGATATGATTGAAACTATTCAACACCGATTGGGCTTGCTTGGATTGTCTGCTGAAGATTTCCGTGGAATTGGTATGGGGTCACCTGGTGTGGTTGACCGTGAAAAAGGGACTGTTATCGGTGCCTACAACCTCAACTGGAAAACTCTTCAACCAATCAAAGAAAAAATGGAAAAAGCCTTGGGGATTCCATTCTTTATCGACAATGACGCCAACGTAGCTGCTCTTGGTGAGCGTTGGATGGGTGCTGGTGAAAACCAACCAGATGTTGTCTTTATGACACTTGGTACAGGTGTTGGTGGCGGTATCGTGGCAGAAGGTAAATTGCTTCACGGTG
>CAURIB010000202.1:0-2760 GCA_963524795.1 uncultured Streptococcus sp. | reverse complement strand
CTGATAGTCTTTAAATTCTGGTAAATTCAACTCAGAAAAATCTTGGCGGAGCTTGTCAATGCTACTAGCTGGACACATCTTCCGTTTACCAGATAGGAACTGGTCCATCAAATGACAAAACTCAAAGCGAATACTCTCCATCAAGCGTCTCTGAAGCGTCCCTTCTTCTCGAACTAGAGCTTGATCTAGCTGGTCTACTATGTCGTTTAAAACGAAACTCTTTTGTAAAAGACTTTCCAAAGTTAATAAGATCTTCTGGGCCTCATCCAAAATCAAGAGACGGCCCTCTAGTAGACTGGGATCATCCTCAAGTCGGGTAACGAGATAAGCATGATTTGTCACAAGTAGCTGGCAAGAGCGAGCTTTTTTCTGCCCCCGTCTCCAAAAATCCTCTAACCAAAAGAGAGAAGCTTTGGGAAGATTCCCATCGTGTACCAAGTTTGGTAAAAACTGCTGGTAGCGATAAAGCTGCCCAATCTCATCCAAATCTCCAGTTTCTGTTTCGGTCAACCAAACTAGGAGTTGCATCTTGAAACGAGTGTACAAGCGATTGGACTCTTCTTCCTCTAGTGCATGATGAAAGGCATCTAGTTTTAGATAATTCTGTGGTCCTTTAAGATTATGAATCGAAAGGTGAAAGACCTCTTCCAGCCTACGAGCTTCTTCTTGCATGACTTGATTTTGTAGAACTTTAGTAGGAACACTAAGAAGTATTCCCTCACTATGTTCCAGTGACAAAGCAGGCAGAAGGTAGCCATAGGTTTTCCCAATTCCAGTCTGAGCTTGCACAAAAGCGATTTTCTCATTCTGTAGAAAATCTTGAACCTTTTGAGAAAAGCTAGCTTGTGGAACTCTATCTTCCAAATCCAACAAGGCAATATTGGTTTGGAAATCTTTAGATAGTTTACGTGGAGAAAGGGCTGGCTTTTCTTTTCTTAAAAATAAACCTTGCACCTCTACCAAGTCATGTTCAACTAGGATGGACTGCCTCTGATAAACTTCTTCAATAACTAGATAAGACTCATATAATAAACCATCTGACAAACTTAACAAGCGTTCCAACAACCCTTTTGGCAGTCCAAACATCTTTTGTCGCATACAAAGAAAGAGCTCTGCTGTTGCTTGGGCATCTGATAGGGCAGTATGGGCTTTTTCTAGTGAAATACCCAACTCTTGACAGAGAATCCCCAGATTATACTTTTCAAGTTGAGGATAAAATACCTGAGCCAACTCGACTGTATCGATACGGGGAGTGCGCAATTCATATCCTTCGAAAAAGAGGAATTCTGCCAACAAATTAGCATCGAACTGGACATTGTGCGCAACAAAAACACCGTCCTTGACCAAGTCAAAAATTTTTCCAGCAACCTGAGAAAACTCTGGTGCCTCTGCCAGTCGCTGATCGGTCAAACCCGTTAATTCTTTGATATGAGAATCCAAGGGTTCGTGGGGATTGACATCCGTGGCATATTGGTCAACAATCTCGCCATTTTCAATGACCACGATTCCTACTTGGATAATTTTTGCCTTGCTTCCGGTATTGGTCGCCTCTAAATCCACGACAACGTACCGATCATTTCTAAAATTCATCATTAAAAATTATATCAAAATTTGCACCATTTGACACCCCTGAACTTGATTTGAAGAGTCAAGTTTCTTGCAAGTTTTAAACAAACATGATTGAATAGAAGTGTAGAAAAGGAGGGGCATCATGAACCCATTAGATTTGTTTAATCAAGTAAAAGAGCTAATCGAGAAAAAAGATTTAGCTGCCGCAAAAACTTTTGTCGAAGAAAATAAGGATCAACTCGGTGAATACCTTAGTCAAGCTCAAAGCCTGATTTCAGGAACAGAAGGAATCAGTTATCTTGTTGATAAGGTCAAAGGACTCTTCTAATCCTTAAAAGGCACCTGAAAACCTCAGGTGTCTTTTTGTATTTTCTTCATGAATGCTGGGATATGTTGACTAATCGTGGTTGGCAGAACTACAAAATTGTCCTCAGCCAGTTCTTGGGCAATTGCTGAATGTAGATAGGTCGCTACTGTCACTCTTTCATAGAGACTTGCTTGGGGAAATTGACCAGCAAAACCAGCAATCATCCCAGCTAAGGTATCTCCCATTCCCCCAGTCGCTTGATAGGGACCTCCAACTCCCAGCTGATAAAAATCAGTTTGACCAGCTTGCCAGATTCGAGTAGCTGGACATTTTTGAACCAAAATCGTTCCTGAAGGAAAGCTCTTCAAAGTCTCTCCTGTTTCCTTGCTTCCTTGGGAATCCAAATCTAAGTCTGACAAGACTTGCCATTCCCTTTGGTGAGGCGTTAAAACAAGATGGGCTTTGGGAAATTTCATTCCTGTCTTTGCTAAAATGGATAGGGCGCCACCATCCAGTATGAGGGTCTGATTTTGCTTTAAATGATGAAAGACTGTTTGGAGAAGCTCTTCTCCACGCTTATCATCCACTAATCCAGGTCCAACCAAGACAACACTTGTTTTCTCCAACTGTTGCTCCAGTAATTGCTTTTCATCAAGGTCAAAAGCCATAGATTCAGGAAGATGACTATGCAGAGCTGGAATATTTTCCTTGTCTGTTGCTACTGTTACCAAGCCTGCGCCACTTCTAACCGCCCCTAAGGCAGCCATAATAATCGCTCCCCCATAGGGATAAGTTCCTCCGATCAAGAGAAGACGACCGTAGTCTCCCTTATGACTAGAACGAGGACGCTCGATGATCACTTTTTTCAGTAGAGCTTGATCAAT
>CAURIB010000201.1:0-2829 GCA_963524795.1 uncultured Streptococcus sp. | reverse complement strand
GTCTTGCTCGACAATCCAAAGACAATTGAGAGGCTAGGACTTTTGTCCCAGCCTCTATCTTGTATTTTATTGGTGTACAGCTTGGGCTGCTGTGATAAGAGTAAGTTTGAAGACGTCATCTGAGTTACATCCACGAGAAAGGTCATTAACTGGTTTGTTCAAACCTTGCAATACTGGACCAACCGCTGCAAATCCACCGAGACGTTCTGCCATCTTGTAACCAATATTACCTGCTTCGATACCTGGGAAGATAAAGACGTTTGCTTGTCCAGCAACCTTGCTTCCTGGCGCCTTGAGAGCAGCTGTTTCTGGAACGAAGGCAGCATCAAATTGCAATTCCCCATCAATTTCAAGGTCAGGACGAAGATCATGAGCAATCTTAGTTGCTTCAACGACCTTATCAACGCTTTCACCAAAACCAGAACCTTTAGTTGAATAGCTTAGCATAGCAATTTTTGGTTCGATACCAAACATCTTAGCTGTAATTGCAGAGTTAATCGCAATTTCTGCCAAAGCTTCAGCATCAGGATTGATATTGATGGCACAGTCACCAAAGAGGTAACGTTCAGTACCACGAACCATGAGGAAGGCACCTGAAGTTCGGCTAACATTTGGACGTGTTTTAATGATTTGAAGGGCTGGACGAACAGTTGCGGCAGTAGAGTGGATAGCTCCTGAAACCATACCATCTACCAATCCCATATATACCAACATAACACCAAAATAGTTTACGTCATTAACCAAGATTTCGCGTGCTTCATCTTCAGTCATTTTTCCTTTACGACGTTCTACAAGTGATGCCACCATGTCTTCAAATTGAGGATAATGTGCAGGGTCAATCACTTCATAACCATCCATAATTCCTTCGATTTCAAGATAGATTTTAATTTTGTCAGGGTTTCCTAGCAGGACAGGGATAACTTCTGTTTCTTTTACGATGCGTTTTGTTGCTTGAAGAATACGTGGTTCTTCACCTTCAGGCAAGACAATACGTGCATTTTTACCAACTAGGTTGGCTTTTAAATTTTCAAAAACTTCCATGAGTTTTTACTCCTTTTAAGATAAATTATTATTTGATAACTGAGTAATAAGGGTGTTGAAATCATCCGGCAGTGGACTTTCCATCTCCAACTGTTCTTCAAGAAAAGGATGATAAAACGAAAAGTAATGGCAATGCAGAGCTTGACGCTCTATGCCATGTTCAAGACTACCACCATATAGGTCATCACCAAGCAAAGGGAATCCGATATGGGAGAAATGGACACGAATCTGGTGTGTCCTTCCTGTATGCAGTCGAATATCAACTAGATGAATATTGCCATAAGACTCCACTATACGATAGGAAGTATGGGCATACTTACCACCTTTTGCAACTCGTCTAGTAATGATTGAATCTTCGTCACGGGCAATCGGTGCAATAATCTCACCTTGAGGTTCCAGAAAACCATCTCCTTTAACCAGAGCAAAGTATCGCTTTTCAATGGCTTTCTTCTGCAATTGTTTGTCTAGTCTAGCATGAGCATAACCATGTTTCGCAAAAAGCATCAAACCCGAAGTATCTCGATCTAGTCTGGTTACAATGTGAACCTGCTGATTTTCATAGTTCTGTTTCACATAGTATCCCTTGATAAAGTTAGCAATGGTATTGGAATGATTGACACTAGGAATCGAGGCCACACCAAAGGGTTTGTTTAAAATCAAGAAATGATTATCTTCAAACAGAATATCCAGTGGATAATCTATTGCTTCCAGTGTCTCGAAACCTTCCTCAGGAGGAATGTCGATGACAACCACATCTCCTATATCCAAGAGATAGGTTGCATTTTGTGGATGACCGTTTACGCGAATATCTCCACCTCGAAACTTAATTTTGGCTAGCAAACCTTTAGAGACTTCATGCTTTTTTAAAAAGGTCTTTACTTTCACGTGTTCGTCAGCAATAAATTCAAACCTCATTCATCCACCTCACCAATAAAGGCATCCTTGACACGATTCCAAAAACTAGTATGGCTTGGTGTTGCTACAAAATGAATCTTATGATGGTCTATCTGGTATTCTATTCTTTCAATATTACGGTAAGAATAAACACTATTGTCAACTGAAATGGTATGATAGTCATTGCGAGTCGGTATCAACTCAATCTTATCCTTCTTAGGTACAATGATTGACGAACCGAGGGTTCGGTAAACACGATTGTTCAAACTTGCAATCTCCGTCAATTGCAGAGCTTCGATAGTGTGATGCAATACAGCCCCACCAAGAGATTTATTATAGGCTGTACTTCCAGTCGGTGTCGAGACGGTCAAACCATCCCCTCGAAAACGCTCAAACGGTACATGATTGATAACAACATCCGCTACCATAGTTCGATCAGTTCTCCGAATGCTAGCTTCGTTCAAGGCACGGAAAATTTTCACTTCACCATTTTCTAGAAAAATCTTTACATTTAAAAGCGGATAGGATACTCTTGCTCCACTGTCTAAAAGCAGATTAGTAACCAATTGATCCAGTTCGAAATCACGATAGTCCGTATAAAAGCCCAGATGCCCCGTATGAACTCCCACAAAGCGAACCTTATCCAGCTGGTCTTCATACTTGTGAAAGGCAGACAAGAGCATGCCATCTCCACCAATGGAAATCACAATATCTGGATTTTTGTCGTTTAATATAAAGTTATTTTTCCTAAGTCGATCTTTTAACTCATATAGGACTCTTTGACTTTGAGGCTTGCGGTTAGCGATTAGATCAATTCGTTTACCTGTATTCTTCATCGGTATCGTCACTGTTTCCTACCCCGTCATTTAACTTTCTATGTAAGGGATCAAAGAG
>CAURIB010000200.1:0-2842 GCA_963524795.1 uncultured Streptococcus sp. | reverse complement strand
ACAGACTCCTTGCTCATCATGTAGTTGACAGTGAAGTATTTTCCGATATCACGGAGGAAATCAATGAAGCTGATGCTGCCAAACCAGTCGTAGTTGTTGACCATGACAGCTTTATTTTCACCATTTTCAAAATCAAGAAAGCGAGAAAGTTGTCCTTGGATAGACTTGACCCAGCCATCTACTGTGTCTTTTGTTTGGAGACTACGCTCAGCATCTTTGAAGGACGGATCTCCTATGAGACCTGTAGCACCGCCAACGAGCGCATAAGGTTTGTGACCTGCTAGTTGCAGGCGACGACTTGTCAAGATTGCGACAAGGTGGCCTAGGTGAAGGCTGTCAGCAGTTGGATCGTAGCCAGTATAATAAGAAACTTGACCTTCTTCTAGGGCTTTACGCAAAGCTTCCTCATCAGTCGTTTGAAAAATCAAACCACGCTCTTTTAGCTCATCAAAAATGTGCATGTGTCTTTTCTCCTTTGTAAAATATTGTTTCTACCTATTGTACCACAAACTTGGTAAATAACCTAGTAAAATCGGGAAGAAAGTTGCTACTTGGACTTTTTTGGAAACGAGTGAAATATGGTATAATAGCACTAGCTTATACTCAATGAAAATCAAAGAGCAAACTAGGAAGCTAGCCGCAGGTTGCTCAAAACACTGTTTTGAGGTTGTGGATAGAACTGACGAAGTCAGTAACACATATACGGCAAGGCGAGACTGACGTGGTTTGAATTTGATTTTTGAAGAGTATTATTTTCAGAGAAATAGATAAAAACAGTTGAGAAAGGGGCTGGAAAATGTCTCATATTATTGAATTGCCAGAAGTATTGGCCAACCAGATTGCAGCAGGAGAAGTTATCGAGCGTCCTGCTAGCGTTGTCAAAGAATTAGTTGAAAATGCTATCGACGCTGGCTCAAGCCAGATTATCGTTGAGATTGAAGAAGCTGGTCTTAAGAAAATCCAAATAACAGATAATGGTCACGGGATTGCCCACGATGAAGTCGAGTTGGCTCTCCGCCGTCATGCAACCAGTAAGATTAAGAATCAAGCGGATCTTTTTCGGATTCGGACCCTCGGCTTTCGTGGTGAAGCCCTGCCCTCTATCGCATCTGTCAGTGTTTTGACTTTGTTGACAGCGGTGGACGGTGCCAGTCACGGGACCAAGCTAGTGGCTCGTGGGGGAGAAGTTGAGGAAATCATTCCAGCGACCAGTCCTGTTGGGACCAAGGTTTGTGTGGAGGATCTCTTTTTCAACACACCGGCTCGTCTCAAGTATATGAAGAGTCAGCAGGCAGAGTTATCCCATATTATTGATATTGTTAACCGTCTAGGGTTGGCTCATCCTGAGATTTCCTTCAGCCTGATTAGCGATGGCAAGGAGATGACACGAACAGCTGGTACGGGTCAACTGCGCCAAGCCATTGCTGGAATTTATGGTTTAGCTAGTGCCAAAAAGATGGTTGAGATTGAGAATTCTGACCTAGACTTTGAAATTTCTGGTTTTGTCTCATTGCCTGAATTGACACGTGCTAACCGCAATTATATCAGCCTTTTTATCAATGGCCGTTATATCAAAAACTTCCTACTCAATCGTGCCATTTTAGATGGTTACGGCAGCAAGCTCATGGTGGGGCGTTTTCCGCTAGCTGTTATTCACATCCATATCGATCCTTATCTAGCAGATGTCAATGTGCACCCGACCAAGCAAGAGGTGCGAATTTCTAAGGAAAAAGAATTGATGGCGTTAGTTTCAGAAGCTATCGCAAAGAGTCTCCAGGAACAGACCTTGATTCCAGATGCTCTGGAGAATCTTGCTAAGTCTACGGTTCGTAATCGTGAAAAGGTAGAGCAAACCATTCTCCCACTTAAAGAAAACAATCTTTACTACGAGCAAACGGAAGCAACAAGCTCTATTCCAGCTGAGGTTTCAGACAGTCAAGTAGACTTGACTGAAGAGAAACAGGATTTGAATCTGTTTGCTAAGGAAACATTGGATCAGTTGACCAAGCCAGCTAAACTGCATTTTGCAGAGAGAAAATCGGTCAGCTACGACCAACTGGATCATCCAGAGTTAGATATGGCTAGTTTGGATAAGGCTTATGACAAGCTGGAACGAGAAGAGTCTTCTAGTTTCCCAGAGTTGGAATTTTTCGGTCAGATGCACGGAACCTATCTCTTTGCCCAAGGTCGAGATGGGCTTTACATCATAGACCAACACGCAGCCCAGGAGCGGGTTAAGTATGAGGAGTATCGCGAAAGTATTGGCAATGTTGACCAGAGCCAGCAGCAGCTCCTAGTGCCCTACATCTTTGAATTTCCAGCAGATGATGCCCTTCGTATCAAGGAAAGAATGCCTCTTTTAGAGGAAGTGGGAGTCTTTCTAGCAGAGTACGGAGAAAATCAATTTATCCTACGTGAGCATCCTATTTGGATGGCAGAGGAAGAAATTGAGTCTGGCATCTATGAAATGTGCGATATGCTGCTCTTGACTAAGGAAGTTTCTATCAAGAAATACCGAGCAGAGCTAGCCATCATGATGTCCTGCAAGCGGTCTATCAAGGCCAACCATCGTATCGATGACCACTCAGCCAGACAGCTCCTTTATCAACTCTCTCAATGCGACAATCCTTATAACTGTCCTCATGGACGTCCTGTTTTGGTGCATTTTACCAAGTCAGATATGGAAAAGATGTTCCGTCGCATTCAAGAAAATCATACAAGCCTACGCGAACTAGGGAAATACTAAATTTAAAGGAAAATTATGTACGAATATCTAAAGGGTATTATTACCAAAATTACTGCTAAATACATTGTTCTAGAAGCTAACGGGATCGGCTACATT
>CAURIB010000199.1:0-2896 GCA_963524795.1 uncultured Streptococcus sp. | reverse complement strand
TGTTTTTAACATTTTGACAAGACCATACCCTGCTAGGAGTACTAATCTTCAGCAATAAAACCGTCATTTTCAATATAATGACGTTCAGTCATGCCTTGATCTGTAAAGATAATACCATGAAGAACACCACCATAGACAGCTCCCCCATCCATACCAACTTTACCATCTTCTGTTATCCAGAGTTCAGATGTGCCAGGTTTTTGATCCAACAAACCATAAACAGGAGTATGCCCAAAGACAATTGTTTTCCCAGTATGATTTTCTGCCTCATGGAAGGGTTTTCTGAGCCAGACTTTCTTATAATCTGTAGTTTCGTGCCAATCTTCCAAGGTCAAATCAATACCTGCATGAACAAAGATATACTTTTCCGTTTCAATGACAAAAGGCATTTGACGAATAAAAGCAACTAGGTCTGCTGCTTCGGTCTCAACTCGTTTAGCATCTGCAATAGCATCAACCGGAGCATCCAAAGGCCGACCTAAAATAGAGTTGATGGTCGTATCTCCACCATTTCTACGGTAATGATCGTAACTCTCTTCTGGATTGTCTAACCAGGTTAAAAACATATACTCATGATTCCCAGACAAACAAATTGCCCCCTGGTTATCTACCAAGTCCTTGACCATCTCTAGAACCCGACGACTATCCTCACCTCTGTCAATCAAATCTCCAAGAAAAATAAGTTGTGTCTTCCCATCCCATGTCTTTAGTAGGTCCTCAAGCATTCCAGCTTTTCCGTGAACATCTCCAATTACATAGTATTCTGTCATCTATTTCTCCTTACCTTTTAACAGTTCTCTTGCTTGTGTCAGAGCTGCTTCGGTCACGTCTTCACCAGCCAACATTTTAGCAACTTCTTCTACACGCTCCTCTAAACTCAACAAACGAACCGTTGAAACTGTAGAATTCTCATCACTAACTTTCTCGATAAAGAACTGATTGTCCGCTATGGCAATCACTTGTGGTAAGTGTGAGATAGCTAAGACTTGACCATGCTGCCCAATTTTATGAATTTTTTGCGCGATTGCTTGAGCTACACGACCTGAAACACCAGTATCTACTTCATCAAAGACAATACTAGTTTTTCCTTCCTTACGAGAAAAAGCTGATTTGATGGCCAACATGAGACGAGACAACTCACCACCAGACGCTACTTTTACCAAGGGTTTAAAGTCCTCACCAGGGTTGGTTGATATATAAAATTCAACACTTTCATTTCCTTCTCGGCTAAATTTTCCACTGGTGAAACGGACTTGAAATTGGGCTTTTTCCATGTATAGGTCTTGCAATTCTTGCTTAATTTCAGCTTCTAAGTCCTGTGCCAAATGATGCCGAGCTTGAGCAACTTGACCCGCTAGATCCACAAGATTCTTTTCAAGTTTCTTGAGTTCGACTTCCATATCCTCAGACGAGAGATTGTTCCCCGTTAAAAGATTATACTCATCAGTAATTTTTTCAAAATACAGTAAGACATCGTCCACACTACCACCGTATTTACGTGTAATGGTGTGAATTAAATCCAAACGACTCTCAACCTGCATCAGGCGATTCCCATCGAAATCCAAATCATCGATGATGGATTCCAAGCGTTTGGTGATATCTTCTAAGACATAATAAGTCTCAGAAAGGGAGCTAGAAATCTCACGGTAGTCTGGATCATACTCTTCAAGACTTTCCATATCATTCATAGCTGAACGGACATTTGCTAGACTTGAGAACTCCTCGTTATCGAGCATACTATAAGCATTTGTCAAGGTATCCGCAATGTTTTTATGGTTAAGAAGTTTATCCCGTTCTTGATTGAGGATAACATCTTCACCTGCTTTCAAATTAGTTGCTTCAATTTCAGCCATTTGAAATTCCAACATCTCAATTCGTGCCTTATGTTCTAGCTGATTTTTCTTGATATCAAGAACTTGTTTGCGCATTTGACGATAATCATCAAAGCTAGTCTGATAGGATTCTTTTAATTCGAAGAAATCAGCATCACCAAACTCATCCAGCATCTGAATATGTCGGTGTGGTCTCATTAGTTCTTCCTGATCATGCTGACCATGAATATCAACCAACTGTTGACCAATAGCCTTTAAAACGGAAAGATTAACCATTTGCCCGTTAACACGACTGATGCTTCGACCATTCTGCAAAATCTCGCGACGAATAATGATTTCATCACTCAATTCCAAGCCTTGTTCGTCAAAAATTTCTTGTAAAACCCGACTATTTTCAAGTGAGAAAAGACCTTCAATTTCAGCTTTAGGAGCACCGTGACGAATCACATCGGTCGTAGCTCTCGCTCCCAACATCATATTCATAGCATCGATGATGATTGACTTTCCAGCCCCTGTTTCACCAGTCAAAACAGTCATCCCTTCTTCAAAATTCAGAGAGATTGATTGGATAATGGCAAAATTTTTAATCGAAATTTCCAGTAACATATAGACCTACCAATTTTTAACTTGTTCAAAAATTTCTTTGGCTGTTTCTTCACTTCGAAATACCATTAAAATGGAATTATCATCAGCAATACAGCCAAAAATTTGATCAGCAAATGAATCTGCCAACTGACTCTTGACGAACGCAGTATTTCCTGGGATAACCTTCAAATTAATCATATTCCCCATGCGTTCACAATCGATAATGTTATTTTCTGCCAATTGCAAACTTCTAACGATTGATTTAGGTAGTTCATAGATGTAAGTATTATCTTTTAATGGAATTTTGACAATTCCAAGTTCCTTTATATCTCGTGATACAGTTGCTTGTGTTGCAGAAATACCGGCCTCTTTCAAATGCTCGACGATTTCTTCCTGGGTACCGATTTGATAATCTGTTACAAATCTTCTAATCTTTTCAAGTCTCTCTTTTTTATTCATCTTTAAACTCTCTATGTGCT
>CAURIB010000198.1:0-2915 GCA_963524795.1 uncultured Streptococcus sp. | reverse complement strand
TACCAAAATTACTGCTAAATACATTGTTCTAGAAGCTAACGGGATCGGCTACATTTTGCACGTGGCTAACCCCTATGCTTACTCAGGACAAGTCAATCAAGAAGCGCAAATCTATGTCCATCAAGTTGTTCGCGAAGATGCTCACCTGCTTTACGGCTTTCGTTCAGAAGACGAGAAAAAACTCTTTCTCAGCTTGATCTCGGTGTCAGGCATTGGTCCTGTATCAGCTCTTGCCATTATTGCAGCTGATGACAATGCAGGGCTTGTTCAAGCCATCGAGACCAAGAATATAACCTACCTGACCAAGTTCCCTAAAATCGGGAAGAAAACAGCCCAACAGATGCTCTTGGACTTAGAAGGTAAGGTGGTTGTGGCAGGTGATGACCTCCCTGCTAAGGCTACAATTCCATCTAGTAGTGACAACCAAGAATTGGAAGAAGCCATGGAAGCCATGTTGGCATTGGGCTACAAGGCGACCGAGCTTAAGAAAATCAAGAAATTCTTTGAAGGAACGACTGATACAGCTGAAAACTACATCAAATCTGCCCTTAAGATGTTGGTGAAATAGGAGAAGTCTATGCCAAAACGCTGTGGTTGGGTTAAAATGAACAACCCTCTATATGTAGCCTACCACGATGAGGAATGGGGCCAGACCCTCCATGATGACCGAGCGCTTTTTGAGTTGCTCTGTATGGAGACTTATCAGGCAGGCTTATCTTGGGAAACGGTACTCAATAAACGCCAAGCCTTCCGTCAAGTTTTTCATGGTTACCAAATTCAAGCTGTTGCAGACATGACGGATGAAGAACTGGAATCTTTGTTAGAAAATCCAGCTATCATTCGTCATCGCGCCAAGATTTTTGCGACGCGAGCTAATGCCCAGGCCTTTCTACAAGTTCAGAAAGAGTATGGCTCTTTTGATGCTTATCTCTGGTCTTTTGTAGATGGGAAAATCATAGTTAATGATATCCCGGACTACAGTCAAGCACCAGCCAAAACGCCTTTGTCCGAAAAAATATCCAAGGAACTCAAAAAACGTGGCTTCAAGTTCACAGGACCAGTCGCTGTTTTATCCTTTCTACAAGCTGCAGGGCTAGTTGATGACCATGAGAATGATTGTGAATGGAAGGGGAATTAAATGATGTCTAACAAATATAAGGGAATTCTGATTTTTGCGATTCTCTATACAGTCCTTTTTGTGTTTGATGGTATACGAGTATTTGATGCTCCATTACCTTCTTCTGCAGGGACATATTTAGTCTATACCATCATGTTTGTGTATGGTTGCTTCTTATTTAAGTCCCTATTGCTCCAAAAGTGGGAAGAGATTAGAAAGGCTAAAAGAAAATTCTTCTTTGGCGTCTTAACAGGATGGCTCTTTCTCATTCTGATGACTGTTGCCTTTGGATTTGTATCAGAGTTGTTGAGGCAGTTTTTCGGGCTGGTCGGACAAGGTCTAAACCAGTCGAATATTCAAAGTACCTTTCAAGAACAACCACTACTGATAGCGGTTTTTGCCTGTGTCATAGGACCTTTAGTGGAAGAGCTCTTTTTCCGTCAAATTTTATTGAGATATTTTAGGAAAAGTCTGCCAACTTGGCTGAGTGTCTTTTTGGTCGGCCTTGCCTTTGCGCTTGCTCATATGCACAGTTTGTCTTTATCAGAGTGGGTCGGTGCAGTCGGATACCTAGGTGGGGGCCTTGCCTTTTCTATTATTTATGTGAAAGAAAAGGAGAATATCTACTATCCCCTACTTGTTCACATGTTAGGCAATAGCCTCTCCTTTATTATTTTAGCTATCGGTAGTATGTGATGAAAATGCTAGTAACGATACTGAAAAAAGCTGAGATTTCTATCTCAGCTTTATTTGTTATAGTCAAAGCGAATGACTTGCTCCGTTGCATCTACATGGGCGTGGACCCCAAAGGGGACAATAGCTCTTGGAGTTGCATGACCAACATTTAGATTATAGACAATCGGGATATTGCTATCAATGATATCCAATAGTGCCTCTTTATAGTCGTCATAAAAGGTTTCATCCATTGGCTTTCCGACCAAGAGTCCACTGATAACCTCGAATATCCCATTTTCCTTCAAAGTCCGCAACATCTTTTTGAAGTCTTCTGGCTTAGGCTTTTCTTCGCTGGTTTCTAGCAAGAGGATTTTTCCTTCCCAGTCTGACAAGTCAGGGAAAAGTTTGTATTTTTGGCAGAGCTCCGTACTGTCTGCGTATCGAGAATTGTCAAAGATATCATAGAGAGATTCAAGGCAACCACCGAGAATTTCTCCCTCAAACTGAGCATTTCCTTGCAATAAGTCAAAACCTGTATTTACATGACTGATACGAGCTGTTCCCAGGGCCTTTGGACTAAAGTCAATCCGTTCCTCATACCAAACGTCGCTAGGGCGGATTTCTGAGATTTTTCCAGTCTCAATCAATTCTTTAAAGTAGTGGCGGCTATATGGCAACATTTCTTTGTCTAATTCACAAATGTCTGCTAAAAAGGATTGACCATAAAAAGTTTTAACACCTAGTTTATGCAACATGAGATGGTTCATGGTTGTATCCGAGAAACCAAGAAAAATCTTTTGTTTGATAACTTTTTCTAGTTGGTCATTTTCAAAAAGGTAGGGCAACAAACGATAGGTATCATCTCCACCGATGGCGCATAGGATCATGTCGATACTATCATCAGAAAAGGCTTGCATCAAATCCTCCGCACGCGCTTCAGGATGGTCCTTGATAAAGTCTAAGCCTTTTAACGAATGGGGCAAAAAGATAGGATTAAGTCCCAGATCCTTGAGACGTTGGACACCCAAGTCCACTTCGTGTTTGACAAAGTCTTCTCCGATAATGCCACTAGACAAACTAACAATACCAATAGTAGAAACCATATCTCATCCTCCTAGAAATA
>CAURIB010000197.1:0-2915 GCA_963524795.1 uncultured Streptococcus sp. | reverse complement strand
TTTTGTGATATAATAATAGTAACGAAAAAATGGGAATTTTTCAAGGAAAAAAGATGAAAACAAAAATAATTGTGATTGTTGGACCGACTGCAGTTGGAAAAACAGCCCTAGCCATTGAAGTTGCTAAGCATTTTAATGGTGAAGTAATTAGTGGAGATAGCCAACAAGTCTATCGAGGATTAGATATTGGGACAGCCAAGGCTAGTCCAGAGGAGCAGGCAAGTGTTCCTCATCATTTGATTGATGTGAGAGATGTAACCGAGTCTTACTCGGCTTTTGATTTTGTTTCAGAAGCTAAGGCGGCTATTGAGGATATTCAAAGTCGAGGTAAGCTCGCTATTATTGCAGGTGGGACAGGACTTTATATCCAGAGTCTGCTAGAAGGATATCATTTAGGTGGGGAGACACCTCATGAGGAGATTTTAGCTTATCGTGCTAGTCTAGATCCTTTTTCAGATGAGGAGTTAGCCCATCTGGTGGATCAAGCAGGCCTTGAAATTCCCCAATTTAATCGTCGTCGTGCCATGCGTGCTTTAGAAATTTCCCATTTTGGACAAGACTTGGAAAATCAAGAGACCTTGTATGAACCTCTGATTATTTGCTTGGATGATGAACGTAGTCAGCTTTATGAGCGGATTAACCACCGCGTGGACCTGATGTTTGAAGCTGGACTTCTAGAAGAAGCCAAGTGGTTGTTTGACCATTATCCAGATGTTCAGGCTGCTAAAGGGATTGGCTATAAGGAACTATTTCCTTATTTTCGAGGCGAGCAGTCCTTGGAAGAAGCTAGTGACAGCTTAAAACAGGCGACTCGTCGATTTGCCAAGCGTCAGCTAACCTGGTTCCGTAATCGCATGCAGGTGACCTTTTATCAGATAGGAGAATCTGGTGTAAAAGACCGTATTTTAAACCAGATTGAGGAGTTTTTAAATGATTGAAACGGAGAAAAAAGAGGAGCGAGTCCTGCTGGTTGGAGTTGAGCTCCAGGGCATGGATAATTTTGACCTCTCCATGGAAGAGCTGGCTAGTCTGGCTAAGACGGCTGGTGCAGTCGTAGTCGATAGTTACAGACAAAAACGTGAAAAATACGACTCCAAGACCTTTGTCGGAACTGGTAAGTTGGAAGAAATTGCTCAAATGGTAGACGCAGAAGAAATCACGACTGTCATCGTCAATAACCGTCTGACACCTCGTCAAAATGTCAATTTAGAGGAAGTCTTAGGTGTCAAGGTCATTGACCGTATGCAGTTGATTTTGGATATCTTTGCCATGCGAGCTCGAAGCCATGAAGGCAAACTCCAAGTGCATCTAGCTCAGCTCAAATACCTCTTACCTCGTTTGGTTGGTCAAGGGATTATGCTCAGCCGTCAGGCAGGGGGGATTGGTTCCCGTGGTCCAGGTGAAAGTCAGCTGGAGCTTAACCGTCGTAGTGTTCGCAACCAGATTACAGATATCGAACGTCAACTCAAGGTGGTTGAGAAAAACCGAGCAACAGTTCGAGAAAAACGTTTGGAGTCAAGTACCTTTAAGATTGGTTTGATTGGTTACACAAATGCTGGGAAGTCAACTATTATGAATACTTTGACCAGCAAGACCCAGTATGAGGCAGATGAGCTCTTTGCGACTCTGGACGCGACAACTAAGAGTATCCATCTGGGGGGCAATCTACAGGTAACCTTGACAGATACCGTTGGATTTATCCAAGACCTACCGACAGAGTTGGTGTCGAGTTTTAAATCGACCTTGGAAGAAAGCAAGCATGTGGACCTTCTGGTTCATGTTATTGATGCCAGCAATCCTTACCATGAGGAACATGAAAAAACAGTTCTTTCCATCATGAAAGACTTGGACATGGAGGATATTCCTCGCTTAACCCTTTATAATAAAGCAGATTTGGTGGAAGACTTTACGCCTACTCAAACGCCATATGCATTGATTTCTGCTAAATCTAAGGATAGTCGAGAACAGTTGCAGGCTTTATTGCTGGATAAGATTAAGGAAATTTTTGAACCCTTTACTTTGCGCGTGCCTTTTTCTAAGTCCTACAAGATTCATGATTTAGAGAGTGTCGCTATCCTGGAAGAACGTGACTACCAAGATGACGGCGAAGTCATCACAGGCTTCATTTCTGAGAAAAATAAATGGAGATTAGAAGAATTTTATGACTGATATCAAATCATTAGCTCTCAAGTATGGTGGCTATACAAGTTTAGACAAGGTCTATCTGGACCAGCTTTTAGCTGGTAGGTCTGAAGAGGAACAGCTAGCCCTTATCACTCCTCCACCCAGCGTAGTGAATGCCTACTTTGCTGAGCTCTACCAGAAAAAGAGCCCCGAGGCTGCGACCGATTATTTTGCGGAAGTCAGTAAAGAATTAAACCTCTACAATGCTGAGCCAAATTTCACGGAAGAAAGTAAGCCCTTTATTCGTCTCAATCTGTCGGGTAAATCCTTTGGATTTTGCTATGAGTGTGAGAATCTGGGGCGAATTTTTTCTGAGAATGAAGAGAAGATTTCAGATGACTTGCTTTTTGAGATTGCACAAATTTTTCCTCATCAACTGATCTTTGAGGAGTCTGGAAAAATTTATATGAAGGCAATCGGAAACGAGGAAGTAGTCAGCCTGGAAAATCTCACAGCTTTAACAGATCTGGAAAATTTAGCAGATGGTCGTAAGCGTCTCAAAGGCTACAGCCAAGAGGATTTACTACAAGAAGCTAGAGCTTTTTCTGGCAAATTTTATTACCGCTCGGAAAATAGAACTGCTATGTTATATATTGATTAATTAGAAAGTATCGAATGGATATTCAATTTTTAGGAACGGGGGCTGGTCAGCCCTCTAAAGCCCGCAACGTTTCAAGTCTCGCCCTGAAACTCTTGGACGAGATTAACGAAGTTTGGCTCTTTGACTGTGG
>CAURIB010000196.1:0-2947 GCA_963524795.1 uncultured Streptococcus sp. | reverse complement strand
TTTGCCCCATCATTTGCCCCACATTTTTTTATGAGCAATCTTTCCAGACATCTCTAATTTGATTAAATTCCTCAAAAATTTTCTCTTCTAAAGTGTGTCCATATACTTCTACTAACATTGAAATATCTCTATGCCCTAGAATTTTTGCAATAACTCCAAGGTCAAAACCTTTGTGCCAGAGGTAGCTTCCATAGGTATGACGTGCTCCTTTTGTCGTGATAATTGGATAAATATCTAATTCATTTAAAAGAACACTCAAAGCTTTATTGACACTTGCAATGTCTGGTACCAAGTGAATATATCCATAATGCTGAAAAATCATTTTATACCTATTCTTGATTCCTAGCTCTTTATTAGCCTTCTCCTGTTCAATTTTTAGGACTTGTAATATCTTAATACATTCTTCGTCTATCGGTACCATCCGAATAGACGTTTTGTTTTTTGGAGGGACAAATTTATGAGAAAGGGTATTAAACCTCCTATATGTTTTTAGTAGTCCTCTGTCAAAATCAACTTCATTCCAAGTTAACGCTATTAACTCTCCAAACCTCATGCCTGTTTTTAATAGAAAATAGACGATATAAGGAACAATTGAACGTTGGTAATCAAATTTTCTCTTTACTGCTAAAAGTAAATCCAGATAGTCCTTTTCTGTATGTAAATATTTCTCTTCTGTCATCTGTTGTTCTTTGGATGAAAATAACTCGACATGTTGTGTAAAATCATCTATTAGAACTTTGTCTGCAATTGCCATTTGGATGCTCTGATGAATTCCAGTATTTAATCTACCAAGAAAATTTCTACCAACTGTTTGCCCATACTTATTCATTATTCTTTGGTATTCACTCGCACGAATTTGAGTGACTTTTTTATTTCCAAATAATCTTTCAATTGTGTTTTTACGGAGAAGATATTTTTTCTTTGTCTCTTCCGACCTACTACTCGGTAGAATTTTTAGTTCAAGCCATTCTTGATATAGATCGACAAGAGAAATATCTCTAGAAATTCTTTTCCCTAAACGAAGTTCTTGCAGAATCGGTTCAGCTTCTGACTCTGCAAGTTTTTTTGTTTTAAAACCGCTATTATGAGCAACAGTTTTTCCTTCGTTACGAATTTCATAGGTCCATAAGTTACTATCTCCTCGCTTTCGATAACGAACACTTGCCATATTACGCCACCTCTGTTCCTAGAATCTCATTTACAACACTTTTTGGAACAACCATCAAACGTTTGCGATTATAAAATGTATAGCCTCGTGATACAAGTAATTCTCTTGCCTGATGAATGATATCATTCGCTGTATGAGGGCGATAGCCCATTTCAATTAATTCTTTGTTACTAATTAAATTATTATCCATAGTTATCCTCCTTAATTATTTTCTAAATTCAGAAACTCGCCTACAAGTAGTTTTAATTCTGTATTTAATTTAGGGAGATTCTGTATTAATACTTCTTTTAATTCTTCCGCAAATTGGTTCGTTTCTTCTCTCAATAGTTTGCGGACTCTTGTTTTTTTCTTTTTGATGCTGTCAGATTTTAAATTTGGAAAAGCTAATGATAACAGTTCAGGATTGTTGAGAAAGATAATTGTAAAGGCTCTTTGATCCACTCGAATATGATCTAGCTTATAAAACCCGAAATTATCAAGTCTACTCATAATATCTTGGACCATCTCCTCACCAATCGCTTTGGTTCTGAGTTGGAACTCTAGTCTCCACCAAAACGGATTCACATCCAAATCTAGCTTCTCTTCTCGCTTGTGAGCAATGATTTCTTTATTCTTATCATATAACCTAACTTGTACATTACTACCGCTAGAACCCCAATATTTCGTCTCTAATTCGCCCCCTCGACCATAGAAGACCTTATGTGTAACACCACCTTTAATATGTTGCAAATTAACGATTTCAGGCCTGTTGAAAATGTCAAATGCCAAATCAAAACGAGACAAACGTACCGTCAATGAATTCAATCTGGCAAAGTACATTAATTGCCTCCATACTTTCATTCCATCAAATTCTTTTAAAGTGTTAGGATTGAAATCAATCCGAATCAATTGTTCACCTCCATAAGTGGATAATTGAAAAAATATAATATTGATTGAATCATACTCATTAAGATCCTTAGCTAAAGTAAAGACATCATCTCGCACGTTATCATGTATTTCAAATGCGTCAACTCTTGTACTTATTGCCTGTTTCAGATTTTTGAAAATTCGTCTTAGGGAACCAGTGTCTGTATCCCAGATAACCGTTAATCTATCAATACTGACATCTAGTCGCTGTACTAATTCTCCTACATCACATTGTTCTTGAATGCTTCTTAAATCTTGTATAGAAACCAACAAAATTGTCCCCCCTTCTTTTTGATTTTTTAGGCCTCAGAAACACCGTCAAATCAACGTTTGCTCGTTCCGTCGTTCTTTGGGCGTTGCCCTAAGTGTACCTTTTTGCTGGCTGTTAGAATAGCCAGCTTTTGCTTGGCTAGAAATTGTCTGGACGGCAGTCTGCAGGACTTCGCCTGACTTCCCGTCAGGCTCGTCCCTTGTCCTTGTCCACACAATTTCTAGCTCCAAGGCTTCGAATAGTCATAAGTCATAGTCTCGTCCTCAACTTCTTCCTCGCTCACCAATCCTAAACTTACGAGCTATTTTTTGTATCATTTATAACTTATTTATAAGTTATAAATATATTTTATAAAAAATATTTTAAACAGTCAACTAAAAACTTGATTTGTAAGTTTATAGGTGATAAAATAAGTTTAAAACACAACGCAGGAGTTTATCATGACCTTTATTATTCAAAATTTTGGACCCAATTTGGCACGACTACGCATAGAAAAAGGAGTAAGTCAAACTCAACTTGCGGAAGATTTAGGAATCGGTAAACAGTCCATCTCTGATTACGAAAAACAAAAAAGCTATCCTACCTTTGCAAATTTGGATAAG
>CAURIB010000195.1:0-2947 GCA_963524795.1 uncultured Streptococcus sp. | reverse complement strand
CATAATGTTTACCTTTTCATTCAGATTATAGACAATATTATACCAGAAAAAGAAGTATTTCCCCAGCGTATAGTTTGAAAAATCCAGGTCATTCCTATATAATAAAGAATGATTTATGTAAAGGATTGAAAATAAATGAAATTTTACTCATATGAATATTTTTATCGCTGAGTATGACAAAGTTTAAGATAGCGTCGTCACCTATGAATAAGAAAAACCTGGGGTTCATGCCTCAGGTTTCCATTTGTTATTAGAAAGGAATACTATGTCTATCATCCAAAAACTCTGGTGGTTTTTTAAGTTAGAAAAACGTCGTTACCTAGTTGGAATTGTAGCTTTGGTCTTGGTCTCTGTGCTTAACCTCATCCCACCTATGGTTATGGGGCGCGTGATCGATGCTATCACTTCGGGACGATTAACACAGGACGAGCTCCTACTTCATCTCTTTTATCTCCTGCTCGCTGCTTTCGGGATGTACTATCTGCGTTATGTTTGGCGTATGTATATCCTAGGAACCTCCTACCGACTTGGGCAAATCATGCGTTCAAGACTATTTGAGCACTTTACAAAAATGTCGCCTGCTTTTTATCAGAATTATCGAACAGGGGACCTGATGGCTCACGCAACCAATGATATCAATGCCCTGACTCGTTTAGCAGGTGGTGGTGTCATGATGGCAGTGGATGCCTCTATCACAGCCTTGGTGACTCTCTTGACTATGCTCTTTAGCATTTCTTGGCAGATGACCTTGGTTGCCATTCTACCTTTGCCATTTATGGCCTATGCGACTAGTCGTCTGGGGAGAAAGACCCATAAGGCTTTTGGCGAATCCCAAGCAGCCTTTTCTGAACTTAACAATAAGGTTCAGGAGTCTGTAGCAGGTATTAAGGTAACCAAGTCCTTTGGCTATCAGTCTGATGAATTGGCATCCTTCCAGGAAGTTAATGATTTGACTTTCCAAAAGAATCTGCAAACCATGAAATATGATAGTCTCTTTGACCCTATGGTTCTGCTTTTTGTTGGTTCTTCTTATGCCTTAACTCTTTTGGTCGGTGCCTTTATGGTACAAGCGGGGCAGGTGACTGTTGGGAATCTGGTCACCTTTATCTCATACTTGGATATGCTGGTCTGGCCCTTGATGGCAATTGGTTTTCTCTTCAACATTACCCAGAGAGGGAAAGTCTCATACCAGCGTATTGAGAGTCTCTTGTCTCAAGAGTCACCTGTCAAAGACCCAGAATCTCCACTTGACGGGATTGAAAATGGGCGATTGGACTATGCTATTGATAGTTTTGCCTTTGAAGACGAAGAGACACTGAGAGATATACATTTTAGTCTCGAAAAAGGGCAAACCTTGGGCTTGGTTGGGCAAACTGGTTCAGGAAAAACAGCTTTGATTAAGTTGCTCCTACGTGAGTATGATGTTGACCAAGGGGCCATTTATCTGAACGAACATGATATTCGTGACTATCGACTAGCTGACTTGCGTAGTTTGATGGGATATGTCCCACAGGATCAATTTCTCTTTGCTAGCTCTATCCTAGATAATATCCGCTTTGGGAATCCCGACCTACCTTTCTCAGAAGTAGAGAAAGCAACTAAGCTGGCTCAAGTCTATCAAGACATTCAAGCCATGCCTCAGGGATTTGATACGTTGATCGGTGAAAAGGGGGTCAGTCTCTCAGGTGGTCAAAAGCAACGTCTAGCTATGAGTCGGGCGATGATTTTAGACCCTGATATCTTGATTTTAGATGATTCCTTGTCAGCTGTGGATGCTAAGACAGAGTTTGCGATCATCGATAATCTCAAGGAAACTCGCAAAGATAAAACGACCATCATCACTGCCCATCGTCTCAGTGCAGTTGTTCATGCAGATTTGATTCTGGTCATGCAAAATGGACAGATTATCGAACGTGGAACACATGAGGATTTACTAGCCTTGGATGGCTGGTACGCCCAAACCTACCAGTCCCAACAGTTAGAAATGAAAGGAGAAGAAGATGCGGAATAAACAAGAACAATGGTCTGTATTGAAGCGTTTGTTGTCTTATCTCAAGCCCTATAGTCTCCTAACCTTTTTAGCCCTTACTTTTCTCCTTGCGACGACTGTTATTAAGAGTGTTATCCCACTAGTGGCTTCGCATTTTATCGACCAGTATCTAAGCAACCTGAATCAGCTTGCTGTTACAGTTTTGCTAGTTTACTATGGTCTCTATATTCTTCAAACTATTATTCAATATGTGGGGAATCTCCTCTTTGCGCGCGTGTCCTATAGCATCGTTAGAGATATCCGACGTGATGCCTTTGCCAATATGGAGAAGCTAGGTATGTCTTACTTTGATAAAACACCTGCAGGTTCCATCGTTTCTCGTTTGACTAACGACACTGAGACTGTCAGTGATATGTTTTCAGGTATCTTATCTAGCTTTATCTCGGCAGTCTTTATATTCGTGACGACCCTTTATACCATGCTAGTTCTGGACTATCGTCTGACTGCTTTAATCTTGCTCTTTCTGCCTTTGATTTACCTTTTGGTCAATCTCTACCGTAAAAAATCTGTCAAAGTCATTGAAAAAACCAGAAGTCTATTGTCAGATATTAACAGTAAGTTGGCAGAAAATATCGAAGGAATTCGCATTATTCAAGCCTTTAACCAAGAAAAACGCCTGCAAGAAGAGTTTGATGAGATAAACCAGGAACACCTAGTATACGCTAACCGTTCAGTGGCCTTGGACTCTCTCTTTTTACGTCCAGCTATGAGTTTGTTGAAGCTGTTGGGATATGCGGTTTTGATGGCTTATTTTGGTTACCGCGGTCTTTATCTAGGAATAACGGCAGGAACCATGTATGCCTTTATCCAGTACATTAACCGTCTCTTTGATCCCCTCATCGAGGTAACGCAAAACTTTTCTACTCTTCAGACATCCATGGTGTCAGCAGGTCGTGT
>CAURIB010000194.1:0-2952 GCA_963524795.1 uncultured Streptococcus sp. | reverse complement strand
TCCAGTCAAACCAGCTTCAGCTCGTCAGATTGAAGAAGCTAAGCGTGATTTGGCAGATTTGATTGGCCAATACGGTGTTGAAATCATCGCTATCGGAAATGGAACTGCCAGTCGTGAAAGTGAAGCTTTTGTTGCCGAAGTGCTCAAGGATTTTCCAGAAGTTAGTTATGTCATCGTTAATGAGAGCGGTGCGTCTGTCTACTCAGCTAGTGAACTTGCCCGTCAGGAGTTTCCAGAACTAACCGTTGAAAAACGTTCGGCTATCTCAATTGCTCGCCGTTTGCAAGATCCTCTTGCTGAATTGGTTAAAATCGACCCTAAATCTATCGGTGTTGGCCAGTATCAGCACGATGTTAGTCAGAAAAAACTATCTGAAAGTCTTGACTTTGTTGTTGATACAGTGGTTAACCAAGTCGGTGTCAATATCAATACAGCTAGTCCAGCCTTGCTTTCACACGTTGCAGGACTTAACAAAACTATTTCAGAAAATATTGTTAAGTACCGTGAAGAAGAAGGTAAAATCACTTCACGCGCCCAAATCAAGAAAGTTCCTCGCCTAGGTGCTAAGGCCTTTGAGCAAGCTGCTGGCTTCCTCCGTATCCCTGAAAGTTCTAATATCCTTGACAATACAGGAGTTCACCCTGAAAACTATACTGCGGTCAAGGAACTCTTCAAACGCTTGGATATAAAAGACCTAAATGAAGAAGCGCAAGCAAAACTCAAATCTGTTTCAATCAAAGAAATGGCTCAAGAGCTAGAACTCGGTCAAGAAACACTTAAAGATATTATCGCTGACCTTCTCAAACCAGGACGTGATTTCCGTGATTCCTTTGATGCTCCAGTCCTTCGTCAGGATGTCTTGGATATCAAAGACTTACAAGTTGGCAAAAGCTTGAGGGAGTTGTGCGCAACGTCGTTGACTTTGGTGCCTTTGTTGATATCGGTATCCATGAGGACGGTCTCATTCATATCTCTCACATGAGTAAGAAATTTATCAAACATCCGAGTCAAGTAGTTTCAGTTGGTGATTTGGTAACCGTTTGGGTGAAGAAAATCGATGCTGACCGCGAAAAAGTGAATCTGTCGCTCCTTGCTCCTAATGAATCTAACTGATTACGTTAAACAAGTTTCTATCGAAGATTTTGGAAAACCTTTCAAACACCAAGCTCAATGGAATACTCGTCTACGGTCGACAGGTGGGCGATTTTTCCCTAAGGATGGTCATTTGGATTTCAATCCCAAGGTTTATCAAGAACTTGGTTTAGAGGTTTTTCGTAAAATTGTTCGTCATGAGCTCTGCCATTATCATCTTTACTTTGAAGGCAAGGGCTATCAGCATAAGGATTTAGCCTTTAAGCAACTTTTAAAAGAGGTAGACGGTCTCCGCTTTGTTCCTCCCTTATCAAGTGCCAATCAAAAGCCAAGCTTAGTCTATACTTGTCAGTCTTGTCAGCAAATCTATCAAAGAAAGCGAAAAATCGATACCAAGCGCTATCGTTGTGGTCTCTGTCGTGGAAAGCTCCTCTTGTTAAATCGGCCTAAGGACTGATGTAGTAAATTTAGCTTAGTGCTATACTAAGATTAAGAAATCCGAAAGAGGAATAAATTATGAATACAAAATTTTATAAAATGAGAAGAAATCGTATGGTATCAGGTGTACTTGCAGGTCTATCTGATAAGTGGAATCTTGATGTAACCCTAGTTCGTTTCCTTTTTGCAATCTTTACAATCGCAAACTTTGGACTCGGAATTATTATCTACATTATCCTAGCTTCGATCCTACCAACAAAAGAAGACATCGAAGCTGAAATGTATGGAACAGGCCCACGCAAGATCAAAGAAGCCCAACCTATCAATGATGACGAAGGTTGGTTTTGGTAACCATCTTACCATTCATTTGAAGTATTAAACCCTTGTAGTATCAAGGGTTTTTCTTTTGCTTAAAAATTTGTGGTAAACTAATAGTAGTTGATTTCAAAAAAATATCTTTATCTTACAAAAATGTAAGATTAAAGCTCCAAATGTAAGGTTATGTTATGGAACCATCTCTTTTTTTAGAGTACACTTATATCATAAAAATAAAGGAGCAAAACTATGAAAAATATTTTACAGAAAAAACAAAAAAGTAAACCGAGTCCTAAGGATATCGAGCGAGTTGAGCTCGGCATTCAAATGATGCAGGCTCAGTTTCAATTAATGGGATATTAAAAAGGAGATTATCATGACACTATTAGATGTAAAACATGTTCAAAAGATTTATAAAACACGTTTTCAAGGCAATCAAGTAGAAGCCCTGAAAGATATTCACTTTACCGTAGAAAAAGGCGACTACGTTGCCATCATGGGTGAGTCTGGTTCTGGGAAATCTACTTTACTCAATATTCTCGCCATGCTAGACAAGCCAACTCGTGGCCAGGTCTTTCTAAACGGAACTGACACAGCGACCATTAAAAATTCTGAAGCATCAAGTTTCCGTCGTGAAAAGTTAGGCTTTGTCTTCCAAGACTTCAATTTGTTAGATACGCTTTCTGTTAAAGACAATATCTTACTCCCTTTGGTATTGTCTAGAAAGCCTATTACAGAAATGATGAAAAAATTGGTGGTGACGGCTGAAAATCTTGGCATCAATCAATTGCAGGAGAAGTATCCTTATGAAATTTCTGGGGGGCAAAAACAACGGGTAGCAGTTGCACGTGCCATCATCACAGAACCTGAAATTCTCCTTGCTGATGAGCCAACAGGAGCCCTAGACTCTAAATCATCTGCAGCTCTCCTTGATATTTTTGATCAGATCAATGAACAAGGACAAACCATTCTCATGGTAACCCATTCAACAGCTGCAGCAAGTCGTGCGAAACGTGTCCTCTTCATCAAGGACGGCATTCTTTACAATCAAATCTACCGTGGAGAGAAGACAGAGCGTCAGATGTTCCAAGAAATCTCTGACACCTT
>CAURIB010000193.1:0-2970 GCA_963524795.1 uncultured Streptococcus sp. | reverse complement strand
GACCTTCAAAAAGCGGTCCAAGTAGAAGAAAAATTGGCGCGTGAAGCTGCAACTCAAGCAGTTAAAGACCAAGTGACAGCTGTTTACGAAGAAAAATATGCAGACCACGAAGAATTTGACCGTATCATGCGTGATGTGGCTGAAATCTTAGAACAAATGGAACATGCAGAAGTGCGCCGTTTGATCACAGAAGACAAGGTTCGTCCTGACGGCCGTAAGGTCGATGAAATCCGTCCTTTGGATGCTGTTGTTGATTTCCTTCCTCGTGTGCACGGTTCAGGTCTCTTTACTCGTGGACAAACGCAAGCTCTTTCTGTCTTGACCTTGGCGCCAATGGGTGAAACTCAAATCATCGATGGTTTGGATCCAGAGTACAAGAAACGCTTTATGCACCACTATAACTTCCCACAATACTCTGTTGGGGAAACTGGTCGTTACGGTGCGCCTGGTCGTCGTGAAATTGGTCACGGTGCTCTCGGCGAGCGTGCTCTTGCTCAAGTATTGCCAAGCTTAGAAGAATTCCCATATGCGATTCGTTTGGTAGCAGAAGTCTTGGAATCAAACGGTTCTTCATCTCAAGCATCTATCTGTGCGGGTACTCTTGCCCTTATGGCAGGTGGTGTGCCAATCAAGGCACCAGTAGCAGGGATTGCCATGGGTCTTATCTCAGATGGAAACAACTACACAGTATTGACAGATATCCAAGGTTTGGAAGACCACTTTGGAGATATGGACTTCAAGGTTGCAGGTACTCGTGACGGGATTACAGCCCTTCAAATGGATATCAAGATCCAAGGGATTACTGCAGAAATCTTGACTGAAGCTCTTGCCCAAGCCAAGAAAGCTCGTTTTGAAATCCTTGACGTGATTGAAGCAACGATTCCAGAAGTTCGTCCAGAATTGGCTCCAACTGCTCCGAAAATTGATACTATCAAGATTGATGTTGATAAGATTAAGATTGTTATCGGTAAGGGTGGAGAAACCATCGATAAGATCATCGCTGAAACAGGCGTTAAGATTGATATCGACGAAGAAGGTAACGTATCTATCTACTCTAGTGACCAAGCTGCCATTAACCGCGCTAAAGAAATCATTGCTGGTTTGGTTCGTGAAGCGAAAGTGGATGAAGTCTACCATGCCAAAGTTGTGCGTATCGAGAAATTCGGTGCCTTTGTCAACCTCTTTGACAAGACAGACGCCCTCGTTCATATCTCTGAAATGGCTTGGACTCGTACCAATAATGTAGAAGATTTAGTTCAAATTGGTGATTTTGTAGATGTGAAGGTTATTAAGATCGATGAAAAAGGTCGTGTAGATGCTTCTATGAAGGCACTCTTGCCACGTCCGCCAAAACCTGAACGTTCAGAAGAAAAAGGGGATAAAGGTCATCGTCATGGCGATCGTCCTCGTCACCACCACAAGGACCACAAACCTAAGAAAGAAACTACAGAAACACCAAAAGACTCAGAATAAGAAAGGAGAAATGTATGGGATGGTGGCGTGAAACCATTGATATCGTAAAAGAAAATGATCCAGCGGCTCGCACTACCTTGGAAGTCTTGCTGACCTATCCGGGTGTCAAAGCCTTGGCTGCTCACCGTCTCTCTCATTTTCTCTGGAAACATGGCTTTAAGCTTTTAGCTCGTATGCACAGCCAGTTTTGGCGTTTTTGGACGCAGATAGAGATTCACCCTGGAGCTCAGATAGAATCAGGTGTCTTTATTGACCATGGAGCAGGTCTGGTCATTGGGGAAACGGCCATTGTTGAAAAGGGAGTACTCCTTTATCATGGGGTAACCCTTGGTGGGACTGGGAAGGATTGTGGCAAACGCCATCCGACCATTCGTAAAGGTGTTCTCATCTCTGCTCATGCCCAAGTCATTGGACCTATTGAAATCGGTGAAAATGCCAAGGTCGGTGCCGCAGCGGTAGTTGTGGCAGATGTACCTAGTGATGTAACAGTCGTCGGTATTCCAGCCAAGATTGTCCGCGTTCATGGGCAAAAAGATGAGCTTACTATTCATGAAGTTGAAGTAAAACGGGAATACTACGTCAATAAACTTGAGCAGGCTAAAGATGCCAGTCACAGATCGTCTGGTTTGTAGAGGATACCTATATGATTCAAGCAAGAAACAAGTTAAGCCAAGAGGAGCTATCTGAAGCGAAAAAACTAATTAACTGTTGCCAAGCCTATGATGGAACTTATCGTGATCCTTATCTTTCTAATATGCTCAATTTTAACCCCGATATGCCCGCCTTTTTCCTTTATTATGAAAAAGGTGAACTTGTTGGCCTATTAACCGTCTATGCAGATGACCAAGATGTGGAAGTAGCGATCCTGGTCCACCCTAATCATCGTCGTCAAGGAATTGCGCGGGCTTTGTATAGAAGTTTTGAGAAAGAAACGGCATCTTATCCAATTGAGTCTGTGACTTTTCAGACAGAGCGTGTTTTTCTAGAGCGCCATCCTGATTTTGTCAACAACTGGGGACTGGTCGAGGATGAAGAGACAGAGACCTGGTTAGGTAAGGATAGAAGACCTTATCCGTTAGCAACTGTTTCCAATCTGGACGTTTTGTTAGCAGATCGTTCCTATCAGGATCAAATTAGTCAGTTAAAATTTCAGGCATTTTCAGAGGAACATGAATCTAGAGAAGTTGTGGATAGATATGTCGCTGAAGCTCTGAAAGATCCAGAAAGTCGCTTATATATTTTATTAAAAGACGATCAGGTTATTGGAACTTGCACGGTTGATTTATCAAGCGATACGAATTACTTCTACGGTTTAGCAATATCGGAACCTGAACGTGGAAAAGGCTATGGAAGCTACTTAGCAAAATCCCTCGTCAACAAACTGATTGAGCAAAATGACAAGGAGTTTCAGATTGCCGTGGAAGATAGCAATGTAGGTGCCAAACGTTTGTATGAAAAGATTGGCTTTGTTAAACAGACCCAGGTGGTTTATCTGAA
>CAURIB010000192.1:0-3021 GCA_963524795.1 uncultured Streptococcus sp. | reverse complement strand
TATTTAAAAAGGGATAAATCCTTAACAAAAGGGGTGTACTCCCGCGCCTTCGGGAAGGAAAAAAAAATGGCGCAAAATCAAGGTTTTATTTTTGAAATTTACCAGAAAATACCCTTAATGAAAGTAACGTAGTTCTTGTTGATGGTCATAGTGTGTTCTATTGATGCACGTTCAACGGTTACTAGATTTAGGTTAAAATCGTTAAAGCCCATATCATAGTTTAAAAAAGCGATTATACAAAAACTTGTATATCGCTCTGTTTGTTCACTTACTTTGACAAAGTGGAGGTATCTATCCTCAAGGTCCTCAATGCATTCCATACTGCCAGTAGCGTTACACCAACATCTGCAAAGATTGCCTCCCACATATTAGAAATTCCCAATCCACTTAGAACCAAGAAAATTAGTTTAACTACAATAGCCAAGGTCATGTTTTGCCGAGCTATTCTGACTGTCTTTTTAGCCAGTCGAATGACTTGAGGAAGTTTTCCAAGGTCATCATCCATCAGTACAACATCTGCTGATTCAATGGCTGCGTCCGAACCTAGCCCTCCCATAGCAATACCAACATCTGCCCTAGCAAGAACCGGTGCATCATTCACTCCATCTCCAACAAAGGCAACAGCCTGCTGAGACTGAGTCAGAATTTCCTCAAATGTACTCACCTTATCCTGAGGCAAGCAATCTCCAAATGCATCATTGAAGGCAAATTGCTGTGCAAATTCATCAACCACTGCCTGACGATCGCCTGAAAGGAGAACCGTCTTTTTAATTCCGACTGCCTGTAAATCCTTCAAGGCCTCGATGCTCGTCTCCTTCACTTGGTCTGTGATAAGGAAATAGCCTAGAAAATGACTGTCCTCTGCCAAATAGAGAACTGTTCCTGTGCTGTCAATAGCTGGATAAGCAATCCCTTGAACTTCCATTAATCTAGCATTCCCAAGATAGAGCTGTCTGCCATCTATCCTACCGGACATGCCCTGCCCTGGTAGCTCGGTAATCTGACTCACCCTATTCTCGTCCACTTCCTGTCCATAGGCTGTTCGAATAGAGTTTGCGATTGGATGATTGGAATAGCTTTCCAGATGGGCAGCGAGGTACAGAATATCATCCTCGACACCTTCTGCGTTGACAACGGTATCCACCGCAAAGATACCTTTTGTAATTGTCCCCGTCTTATCAAATACGACCGTATCCAACTTGGCAAGAGCCTCTAAATAATTTCCACCTTTCACTAAGACACCTAATTTAGATGCTCCCCCTAGCCCGCCAAAGAAACTCATTGGTACCGAAACCGCAAGAGCACAAGGGCAAGAAATGACTAAAAAGGTAAGTGCCCGATAAAGCCAAGTCGACCACTCCCCTAAACCAAGCAAGGGAGGCAGGCTTGCAAGCAGAAAAGCGATTCCGACAACCACTGGTGTATACACACGCGAAAAACGTGTGATCATCCGTTCCGTCTCCGCTTTTTTATTGCTTGCATTTTCAACTAATTCCAAAATTTTGTTGACCGTTGATTGCGAAAAAGTCTTACTCACTTCAATTACCAATGGACTAGTCAAATTGATCACACCACTTGTAATGTCCTCACCAACGCCAATTTCCCTAGGCAGTGATTCTCCTGTCAAGGCTGACGTATCCAGAATAGAACGACCTTCTCTGACCAGACCATCTAGGGGCACCTTCTCCCCAGGCTTAACTAAAATATGGTCCGCAACCCTTACTGTTTCAGGGTCTACTTGAACGGTTTCTCCCCCCTCTAGTCTCCAAGCCTTATCCGACCGAATATCCATCAATCGTGCAATGGACTGACGAGATTGAGAGGTGGCCTTATCTTGGAAATACTCCCCAATCTGATAAAAAAGCATGACGGCTACTGCCTCTGGAAATTCTCCCAAGAGAAAGGCTCCTAAGGTCGCGATACTCATCAAAAAGTTTTCATCAAAAAGATTACCACGTTGAATATTTTGAACCATCTTGATAAGAACCTTATGACCGATAATGATATATAGGGTCAGATAATAGACCAGACGAATCCAGAAATACTCCTCTGGCAGGAAAAAGCCGAAGGCAAATAGAATCGTAACAGCAAGTAGCAGCTCTTTCGCCCAATCTCGTTTTTCTGGAAGTGCCTCTTCCTTTTTCTCACTGATCACTTCGATTCCAGGTTCAATAGCATCTACTAAGTCAATAATTTCCTTATCTATCCCATCTTCGCTTTTTGTTTCCAAAGTCAGCTTTTGAGCTATCAGATTGACAGTGGCAGATTCTACCTGCTCCAATTGATTGACAGCACGTTCAATCTTAGCAGCACAATTGCCACAGTCAATTCCCCGAAGTACATACTCTTTCTTCATGTTTTTCCTCCTTCAAATGCTTCAGTGTCAAAGACAAGACTGATGCGACATGATTATCCGCAAGTTCATAATAGGTCATCCTTCCTTTTTTCTCCCCCTTGACCAATTGGCAGTCCCGCAGATAGCGTAGTTGGTGAGAAATAGCAGATTTGGTCATCTGTAACGCAATCGCTAAGTCTCCGACACAAATTGTTTTTTGCCGTACTGCTTGTAAAATCCGCAAACGAGTTGGATCAGAAATCGCCTTAAAAAAATTGGACATATTTAGCAATGTAACGGTATCAAACTCCGTCTCATGGACCCCTTGAATTAAATCTGGATTACAAGCTGTTAAACACTGTGACATATTTTCTATTCCTCCTATACTAAAGTTGTATCAAGTAACATCATGATTAGAAATCCGGCCATAACCCCACTTGTCGCAATATCGGTATTCTTGTGTTCTTGAGCACCTGGCACAAGTTCTTCCACTGCAACATAAATCATGGCTCCCGCCGCAAATAAGAGAGCATAAGGTAGTAGCTGGGTCATAGACATAACAGCATAGGCCCCTAAAACATCTGAAATCGACTCAACAATCGCTGACATGGCGCCATAGTAGAAAGCTGATTTCCTACTTCGCCCTTCTGCCCGTAGCGGCAAGGACAAGGCAGAGCCTTCTGGAA
>CAURIB010000191.1:0-3027 GCA_963524795.1 uncultured Streptococcus sp. | reverse complement strand
CACACCAAGTTGCCCAGAAGTCTACCAAGACCAATCCGTCTTTAGTTTCTTGTTCAAATGTTGCGTCTGTAATTGCTTTTGCCATAGTATTTCTCCTTTTTAGTTATATTGGCTTAAATCTTGTTTCATGAGATAGAAGAAGACATCTCCATAAGTCCCATGGTAGTCCAAATCATGCCCTTTGTAGGTTACTTTTTGGACAGGGTAGTAGTCTGCGACACCGATCAGGCAGGCATGTTGAGAACGTTCAAATTCTTCGTATGATTCGAAGGTCATGGTTCTCTCTTGCTTGCTGGCGTCAAGATAGGTGATTTCAATCATAGGATTCTCCTTTGTTAAATCATGTTTTCATTTTACTCCTTGAAAAAAGGAATGTCAAGAAAAATGATTGCGCACGCAAGTTTTTAAAAATATTTTAGGCTAACCAGCTTGATTTTCTTGCTAAGCTTTCTTCAACAGCTGTTTGTAAATAAGCCAAGGTAGTCTGTCCTTCGCTTGTCAGGCAGATAAAACTAGCTCGCTTGTCCTGGTCGCAGCATCTCCGACTAAGTAAACCGCAGTTTTTTGCTTCTAAGCGAGCCACCATCCGTGAAACAGCACTAGGGCTCAGGTGGAGTTTGTCTGGCAAGTCGATTTGTCTTAGGGATTTGTCTTCAGCCTGATTTAGAAAGTGCAAGAGGTAAAATTCCTTGAGTGTCAAGGTTTGTTCACTCTGCTCAGCGATGGTCTCTTCTAAAATAACTTCTAGCTCTACTTGCCTACGGTTGAAGTCAAACCATTTTTCTAAGTAAGTCATGTCCATCTCCTTTCCCTCTATAATAGTGTAATCATACTAGTGCATCTATGATGCTTGCGCACGCAATTAGTATACACCTTTTTGGCTTGGATAGCAAGAAGGATGTTTCTTATATATTTCCTTGAAATTTTCTGAAAAAAGAGTAAACTGGTATGCAGAAAGTCTATTTGTGGAGTTTACGATGAAGTTATATGTTCAGTTAATGATTCTCTTTGTGATTTCTTTAATCGGTGAAGGAATATCCAGTTTTTTTCATTTGCCCATACCAGGAAGTATCATCGGCTTGATTATTCTTTTTCTAGCCTTACAGTTCAAGTGGTTGCGCACCCGCCATGTCAACATGGTTGGAAATTTTCTCCTAGCCAACATGACCATTCTTTTTCTACCTCCTGCAGTTGGAATTATGGAAAAATTTGATGTGATTGCTCCCTATCTTCTGCCGATTGTTTTGATTGTCTTTGTTGCAGCAGTGATTAATATCATCTTGATTGCGCTTGTGGTTCAATTTATCAAAAAACGCTATGAAGGTGACTACGAAGAAAGAGGTGCCAAATGAGCGAATTTGTATCCAATCCCCTATTTGGGATTGCTTTGTCAATCTTAGCCTATCTTGGGGGAATGATGATTTTCAGACGCTATCCTCATCCCTTAACGACTCCCTTGTTGCTGTCCGCTATTTTTATCATCATTTTTCTAAAGGTGACGGGCATTTCCTATCAAGACTACTACCAAGGTGGAGTCTATCTTAATAATTTGATTGTTCCATCGACAGTAGCCCTAGGGATTCCTCTTTATAAAAGTTTCCATCTGATGAAGCATCATGTTAGAAGTATTTTGCTGGGTAGTTTCTTAGCAGTTATCGTCAATACCTCTTTTACAGCCCTAGTCGCAAAGATCTTTGGTATGGACTTTTTCCTAGCTATCTCCCTCTTTCCTAAGTCGGTAACGACAGCTATGGCAGTAGGGATTACAGAAAAATTGCAGGGCTTGACAACTGTGACCCTAGTAGTTGTCGTAGCGACAGGGATTTTGACCAGTGTTATCGGGCCAACGCTTCTAAAATGGCTAAAAATAGACGATCAAGTAGCTGTTGGACTAGCCCTGGGGGGGACAGGTCACGCAGTCGGAACGGGAACAGCCTTTCGCTATGGACCAGTTGCAGGTGCTATGGGAGGACTAGCCATCGGTGTTACAGGAATTCTCTATGTATTTGTGAGTCCTATTGTAGCTAATTTGATTTTAAGTTAACGCAAAAACCCAGCTCTAGTAGCTGGGCATTTTTTATTGCAAATTAACTTTATTCTTCAAGATATAGTAAGTACCGAGGTAGAATCCAGCAATTAGGATTAAATCCGTAAAGATTTCAAATGTAAGCATCATATTGAAATTAGTATCTATGCGAAGGTTGAGACCGACAAAACCGAGCACGATCTGGATAACAATATAGGCTAAAACCGCGAGTGCTGTGCGGTATTCATTGAAAAGTTGTCCGATAGAGATTGCCAAGTAGATGCAGAGGATTCCTGAAATTGTGCTAAGGATGAATGAAATTAGATATAAGCCGATACTGTCTAGGTACTGTTGGAACAAGTCTTTGAAAGCAAGGAAATTAACAGAATTAGGCTCAATGATCACAAGAATGATATAAATGCTCAGAACCAAGACTGCTGAACTGATGAGAGACCAAATGAAGGCCCCCAAGAGTTTGGCCAAGATAATCTGGTGTTCGGAAACTGGCAAGGTTAAAGTGAGATAACCTTGTCGGTCATAGACACTGCCTTTGAAGCGACGGATGATCAAAATTAAGGTTGAAATCCCAAGTGTAATCATCAAGCCACTAAACACGAGTGCTAGAAAAATAAGTAGAATAGGTTGACTTTCTTTGATAGGAATATCGTTATAAGACCTTGCTTGAATTCCTATAAGGGCAGAAAGAGCCAACACAGCACCATAGAGGGCTAAATACCATTTGTTAACATTTTTAAATTCATAACGAACTAAATTCCAAAACATAATAATCTCCTTTAACTAGGCTTTGAATTCATGACGGAAGAGTTGGTCGATAGACTCTCCAGACTCATAGCGAATATCATCAACATTTCCTTGACGGACGACTTTTCCGTCCTTGAGGAAGACAATCTCATCCAAGATTGGCTCGATGTCTGAAATCAAGTGGGTTGAAATCAAGACAGTCGAAGTTGGAGAGTAGTTGTTGATGATGGTGTTCAAGA
>CAURIB010000190.1:0-3038 GCA_963524795.1 uncultured Streptococcus sp. | reverse complement strand
CAACCACTGCGTCTTGCTCGACAATCCAAAGACAATTGAGAGGCTAGGACTTTTTGTCCCAGCCTCTTTTTTTATCCCCAGGTAATTTCTAAGCGATAGTCCGCAAATGGATTTCCTTCTTTGTTTTGTAGTTGATAGGCTAGTTCAATCTTTTGCTGATCAACTTGATAATGATTTGTTTGGATGATAAACTCCTGTATCCCCATTGGTGTAGGAATATAGGCTAAACTATCAGCTTCCTTAAGAAAACGCATGATGGTCTTAGGATTGGAAAATCGAGACATCACCAACTCTGTATCATTAAACTTGAGTACCACTTTTTCTTTCTCTTCATTATAAAAAAGGAGATAGGAAAAATCCCCTTTCTCACGTAACTCAACGTCATAAAGTTGGTCGATCACTTCCAATTGTTCATCAAATTGGATGGTATTTCTCATTCGAATCTTCACTTCAAGTCCTCTTTCTTCACTCTTATCCTACTATTTTACCAAAAACTGTGGCTTTTTGCTATAATGGTTTTATGAATGAAAAAGTATTTCGTGACCCTGTTCACAACTATATCCACGTTAACAATCAAGTCATTTACGACTTGATCAATACCAAAGAATTTCAACGCTTGCGTCGTATCAAGCAGCTCGGAACATCTAGTTATACCTTTCATGGTGGAGAACATAGTCGTTTCTCTCACTGTCTGGGAGTTTACGAGATTGCACGACGCATCACCGAGATTTTTGAGGAAAAGTATCCTAAAGAATGGGATCCTTCGGAGTCCCTCCTAACCATGACTGCAGCCCTCCTTCATGACCTTGGGCATGGTGCCTACTCCCATACTTTTGAACATCTCTTTGATACCGACCATGAAGCCATCACCCAGGAAATCATCCAAAGTCCTGAGACGGAAATTCATCAAGTCCTGCTACAAGTAGCGCCAGATTTTCCTGAAAAGGTAGCTAGCGTTATAGACCACACTTATCCAAATAAGCAGGTGGTCCAGCTGATTTCGAGTCAAATCGATGCAGATCGCATGGACTATCTCTTACGTGACTCCTATTTTACAGGGGCTTCTTATGGGGAATTTGACCTAACACGTATCTTACGAGTTATTCGCCCTATCGAGAACGGAATTGCCTTTCAACGAAATGGCATGCATGCCATCGAAGACTATGTTCTTAGTCGCTATCAAATGTATATGCAGGTTTATTTCCATCCAGCAACACGTGCTATGGAAGTTCTTCTTCAAAATCTTTTGAAACGCGCTAAAGAACTTTATCCAGATAACAAAGAATTCTTTGCTCGAACTTCTCCTCATCTACTTCCATTTTTCGAAAAAAATGTGACCTTAGCTGACTATCTGGCTCTGGATGATGGTGTGATGAATACCTACTTCCAGCTCTGGATGACCAGTCCTGACAAGATTCTCGCAGACTTATCGCAACGCTTTGTCAATCGCAAGGTCTTTAAATCAATCACCTTTTCACAAGAAGATCAAGAACAGCTTGCATCTATGAGAAAATTAGTAGAAGACATCGGCTTTGATCCTGACTATTACACAGCTATTCATAAGAACTTTGACCTTCCTTATGATATCTATCGTCCTGAATCTGAAAATCCACGAACGCAGATTGAGATTATACAAAAAAATGGAGAACTAGCAGAACTCTCTAGCCTGTCTCCTATCGTTCAATCCCTTGCTGGTAGTCGCCACGGAGATAATCGCTTTTATTTTCCGAAAGAAATGTTAGACCAAAACAGCATCTTCGCAAGCATTACCCAGCAATTTTTACACTTGATTGAAAATGATCATTTTACACCAAATAAAAGCTAAAAGAGGAAATTTATGAGTATTAAACTAATCGCTGTCGATATCGACGGAACCCTTGTCAACAGTAAGAAGGAAATCACTCCTGAAGTATTTGCCGCTATTCAAGATGCCAAAAAAGCTGGTGTCAAAGTTATGATTGCAACTGGACGTCCTATCGCTGGCGTTGCCAAACTTCTAGATGACTTGAAATTAAGAGATGAAGGTGACTATGTAGTGACCTTCAACGGTGCCCTTGTTCAAGAAACTGCTACAGGACATGAAATTATCAGCGAATCCTTGACTTATGAAGATTATCTAGATATGGAATTTCTCAGTCGCAAGCTCGGTGTCCATATGCACGCTATTACCAAGGACGGCATCTATACTGCTAATCGCAATATCGGAAAATATACCGTTCACGAATCAACCCTTGTCAGCATGCCAATCTTCTATCGTACACCTGAAGAAATGTCTGATAAGGAAATCGTCAAATGTATGTTTATCGATGAGCCTGAAATTCTGGATGCCGCTATTGAAAATATTCCTGCAGAATTTTATGAGCGCTACTCCATCAACAAATCTGCTCCTTTCTACCTTGAGCTCCTTAAAAAGAATGTAGACAAGGGGTCAGCTATTACTCACTTGGCTGAGAAACTAGGATTGACCAAAGATGAAACCATGGCTATCGGAGACGAAGAAAATGACCGTGCCATGCTCGAAGTCGTAGGTAACCCAGTTGTTATGGAAAACGGAAACCCAGAACTCAAAAAAATCGCCAAATACATCACCAAATCTAATGACGAATCTGGCGTTGCTCATGCCATTCGAACTTGGGTGTTGTAGAAGAAATGGATACATGAAAACCGCTCAGCAGAGCGGTTTCAGATTGAAGTCAAAAAGATTCCAGTTTTTATAAATCTTAATTATTAATCCCTTCAAATTTATAATTAAATGCGAAAAACGAACAAAGTAGAATTCTGATTAACAGAAAACTATTTTTGTTCGCTTTTTTTATTTAAGCTCGGACTTTTGTCCCAGACTCATTTTTATTTTATAATTTATAATTTGTTTCCGACATTGATACGGTTAATAGCACGTTGTAATGCAATCTTAGCACGACGCTCTTGGTCAATCAAGTGTTTGTCTTGTGCTTCTTCGATTTCACGTTCTGCACGAAGTTTCGCACGTTCTGCACGACTAACATCAATATCGCGCGCACGTTCAGCTGAGTCAGCAA
>CAURIB010000189.1:0-3065 GCA_963524795.1 uncultured Streptococcus sp. | reverse complement strand
GACACCATGTCTCGTGATTTGCGAGAATTTGTCCCAATCGAGGACGGCAAGGTTAAAATGTATGTATGTGGGCCGACAGTTTATAACTATATCCACGTAGGGAATGCTCGCTCGACAGTAGCCTTCGATACCATTCGTCGCTACTTTGAGTACCGTGGTTATGAGGTTGCCTATATTTCCAATTTTACGGATGTGGATGATAAGATTATCAACCGTGCCAAGGAAGAAGGTATCACGCCACAGGAGGTTGCGGACAGGTACATTGCTGCCTTTCGTGAGGATGTGACGGCCTTAGGCGTCAAACCTGCAACTCGCCATCCGCGTGTGGTGGAGTTTATGGATGACATCATCCGCTTTGTGGAAGATTTGATTGAAAAAGGCTATGCTTATGAGAGTCACGGAGATGTCTATTTTCGTGTAGAAAAATCTCATAACTATGCTAAATTGGCCAATAAAACCCTAGAAGACTTGGAACTAGGTGCTTCAGGTCGTACAGATGAAGAAACAGCTCGCAAGGAAAATCCTGTGGACTTTGCCCTCTGGAAATCTGCCAAACCAGGTGAGATTTCTTGGGATAGTCCATGGGGACCAGGTCGCCCAGGCTGGCACATCGAGTGTTCAGTCATGTCAACGGAGATTTTGGGTGATACCATCGATATTCACGGTGGTGGAGCTGACCTTGAGTTTCCTCACCATACCAACGAAATTGCCCAGTCTGAAGCTAAAACAGGCAAGACCTTTGCCAACTACTGGATGCACAATGGCTTTGTCAATATCGACAATGTCAAGATGTCTAAGTCCTTGGGTAACTTCATTACGGTACACGATGCCCTTAAAACTATCGACGGTCAAGTGCTTCGTTTCTTCTTTGCGACTCAGCACTACCGCAAACCTATCAACTTTACGGAAAAAGCAGTGCGTGATGCAGAGACCAATCTCAAGTATCTGAAGAACACCTATGAACAACCATTTACTGGAACTGTTGATGCTCAAGAGTTACAGGCATTTAAAGATAAGTTTGTAGCAGCCATGGATGAGGATTTCAATACAGCTAACGGAATCACAGTTGTCTTTGAAATGGCCAAATGGATTAACTCAGGAAACTATGATGCAGCTGTCAAGGAAGCTCTTGCAGCCATGTTGAAAGTCTTTGGAGTTGTCTTTGTTGAGGAAGTTTTGGATGAAGAGATTGAAGCTTTGATTCAAAAACGCCAAGAAGCGCGTGCCAATCGTGACTTTGCGACAGCAGACCAAATCCGTGACCAACTAGCTGCGCAAGGGATTAAACTACTTGATACCAAGGATGGAGTGAGGTGGACACGTGATTGATGTCAATCTCATTAACGGGATTGCGCTAGCCTTTGAAGGAGATGCAGTTTATTCTATGTATATTCGCCGTCATCTCATTCTTAAAGGAATGACCAAGCCCAATAAACTCCACCAAGAGGCAACCAAGTATGTGTCGGCCAAGGCTCAGGCACATTTGATTTCTCTCATGCTGGAAGAAGAAGTCCTAACGGAAAAAGAGGAAGAAATCTATAAACGGGGTCGCAATACCAACAGCCATACCAAGGCTAAGAATGCTGATGTGGTCACCTATCGTATGTCTACTGGTTTTGAAGCTGTCATGGGCTATCTCCATATGACAGAAAATGTGGAGCGATTAGAAACTTTGATCTCTTGGTGCATCCAAAAAGTGGAGGAATAGCCCATGATTGCAAAAGAACTACTAGATTGGTTTCCTGATGGTAAAATCTTAGATCAGCCAGGTGATAAAGAGGGTTATCTAAGTCTACCTCTGTCAAATTATCAGTGGCTTTTGCTGGGGGAAGCTAGTCTGAGTGAGCGTGAAAAACAATTGGTGGCTCTCTTAACCCAGCAGGAACAAACTATCTCACTTAATCCCTGGTATAGCTATCTGATCGAAGCTAAGGGACAGGCACCGCAAAACTTTAAAAAGTTGCAACTTATTTATTGCCACCTATCCTATTTCCAACAAGAAAATCTATCTTCTTGGCTAGATATGATGCGAACCCTTTTTCCAAACTTCCTGACTATGATTCAGGTGGGATCCCAAGATTACATTTTTGTTCTTCAACAGGACAAGTACTCGTCAGTTCGTTCTATCCTATCAGATACTCTCGAAGCTGTAGAATATGACTTTGGCGTTCGTCTATCGATCATGCTGGGACAGGTCTGGGCCCAGAATGCCCACCAAACCTTAGCGGACTTGATTAAGGCAGAGCGTGAGCTCTTTAAAACTTGGTGGCGTCAAGGTCATCAAGGAGTTCATACCTTTTCTCAACTTTATCTTTGGAGTTTGGGAGAAAGACAGGTTGATCTTAGACTTATCAAGGACTATCTCCGTCAGCAAATTCTAGATCAAGATCAGATTCAGGAAATCGTCCTTTCACTGTGGGAAAACAGTGCAGTCTTGACAAAAACAGCTCAGCAGTTGTATTTGCACCGTAATTCTCTCCAATACAAGATTGATAAATGGGAAGAATTAACAGGGCTTCAATTAAAGGATTTGACAGATTTGACCCTCTGTTATCATTTGATATTACCAGATATCCTATAAGGTTTTGTGCAAGTTGCACAGAACTTTTTTATTTTTTTGGTCACCTTGCCATAGATTAGTTAAGCGTTTTCATCTATAATAAAACTATCAAATGACAAAAGGAGTTCACCGAAATGGTAGAATTAAATCTTAAAAATATTTACAAAAAATATCCAAACAGCGAACACTATTCAGTTGAAGACTTCAACTTGAACATCAAAGACAAAGAGTTTATCGTTTTCGTAGGACCTTCAGGATGTGGTAAATCAACTACCCTCCGTATGATTGCTGGTCTTGAAGACATCACAGAAGGTACTGCATCTATCGATGGCGTGGTAGTCAACGACGTAGCTCCAAAAGACCGTGACATCGCCATGGTATTCCAAAACTACGCTCTTTACCCACACATGACTGTATACGATAACATGGCTTTCGGTTTGAAATTGCGTAAATACAGCAAGGAAGACATCGACAAACGTGTACAAGAAGCAGCTGAAATCCTTGG
>CAURIB010000188.1:0-3067 GCA_963524795.1 uncultured Streptococcus sp. | reverse complement strand
TTGACCAACGGACCTGAGCTTTTTCAACTCTTTCTATTATACCCACTTTTAGAATTCTGTCAACTAGTTTGATTTGTTTTTTTATCTTTTTGGAGAAAAATCTCTTAGCACATGTTTTAGTTCTTTCAACATTGCTTTTCTTCCTTTGAATCGCTCATCAGCTAACAATCGTTCAAATAACTCCAGTTTTTCTTTTCCTAATCCTGCTCGATACTCTTTAAGCACTTCTTGCAATGCGTAAGACTCATCTATCAACAGCCCCCCTTCGCCTAATCGATGGCTAATCTCGCTCACTTCTTCATAAGCTTGTCGATCTAATCTTCTTTTGTAACTTTCTTGTTTTCGAACTGCATCCAAAATTCGATTTCGAAACTTTGTTTTGAAGTAGGTATAAAATTCCTTATTTTTATTTTCCTTAAAATCAGGGTGATTTTCTAATAATTCATGTAGGCAAATCATTCCCTCTTGATCCCAATCTTCTTTTTCCCATAAATGAAGGTAGTATTCTTTTCTACACTTATGTACAATAGCTTTTACTTCGTGGTAATTCATGTCTAACATAGTCGTTCTCCTTTTCTGCCATTAGTATAGCAAAGGTAGAGACGAATTATGATATTTCTTCTATTTTGTTATTTATCTTGCCTGATTTTATTTTTTTGAATGTTTGATATTTCGTTGGGATATCTTTTTAGACTTTTTAGGATATAAAAAGAGACAAGAGTTATGCTCTTGTCTCTTAAAAAAATTATTGGAACAAATCTACAATTGTATCCCAGACGGTTTTTGCCTTTTCTTTAATTTTTGCATCTGAAATAGCTTTTTCTGCTTCATCAATAAGGTTCTGGGCTCGACTTTGAATGTCACTTATAGATTCATTTGACTGCCCTCCACCATTGTTAGCTGACTGATTCGGAACATTTTCAGGAGCAATCCCATTTATTTTATAGGCATTTTCAACTGTAAATGTACTTCCTGGTGTATAAGGAAGAATTGTTTCTGCCATACTTCTAAAAATATGAGCGGCGCCATTTGATGTCGAACCTGCTAGATAATGATTTTCATCGGTTGTCGGGAAACCAAGCCAGTGACTAATGACTACATCTGGCGTATAGCCGATAACCCACTGGTCACTCGTATACACCGGGTTGAAGGCTGCTTCTGTTGTACCTGTTTTCCCGGCCATAACATAACCATCTGGTGATGAACTTATCCCTGTACCGTTTGTGAATGTCCCTAGCATCATGCTAGTCATTTTATCGGCTACTGACTTATCGATTACACGTTTTTGAGAATTTTTGTGAGTAGCAATGACTTGTCCACTCGCATTCTCAATTCGTGTAATAAAATGCGCTTCAGGCATCAAACCTTCATTTGCAAATGCTGCATAAGCCTGGGCCATTTGTAGTGGGTTAGTTTCCACGCCACCTCCTAGAGCTACACCTAACACACGATCCACATTCGTTAAATCAAGTCCAAATCTTTCACCTGATTCAAAAGCCTTGTCGATGCCAAGTTGTTTAACTGTTGCTACAGCAGGGAGGTTTAAAGACTCGGCCAAGGCTTGATACATTGGAACTTCTGGTGACGTTTTGATCCCTGCATAGTTATCGACCTTGTAATCACCATACTTCATCGTGTGATTATCCAACTCTTTATTCAGAGCCCAACCAGCTTCGACTGCTGGGGTATAGACAACTAAGGGCTTAATAGTTGAACCTGGGCTTCTTTTTGATTGAGTTGCATAGTTGAAATTTCGGAAACCAGCTTTATCATCTCCTGCTACACGACCAACAACTCCTCGAACTCCTCCTGTTTTTGGTTCTAGAGCAACACTACCCGATTCAGCATGAGTTCCATCTTCCGCCGATGGAAAAAGAGAAGTGTTTTCATAAATGACCTGCATATTAGCTTGGTAATTCTGATCTAATTCCGTATATATACGATAGCCGTTGTTCACAATTTCTTCTTCAGTTAAATTATATTTTTCAATTGCTTCATTAACAACAGCATCAAAATAGGATGGATATCGGTAGTCTGAAACTTTACCTTCATAAGCATCTTGCAGTTGAGAGGCCATGTCAACACCCGAAGCTTCCGCTTCTTTGTCTTTATCAATATAGCCAGCAGCGACCATGTTTTGGAGAACGGTGTCTCTACGATTAGTAGAATCTTCAATAGAATTCAAAGGGTTATACAATTCTGGCCCTTTGAGCATTCCGGCTAAAGTTGCAGCTTCATCAAGCGTCAGTTGAGAAACTGAGACCCCGAAGTATTTTTTACTTGCATCTTCAACACCCCAAACTCCATTTCCGAAGTAGGCATTGTTCAAGTACATAGTCAGAATTTCTTTCTTACTATATTTTTTTGTTAGCTCCAAAGCTAAAAAGAATTCTTTCGCCTTTCTCTGTACAGTCTGATCTTGAGAAAGATAGGCATTCTTCGCCAACTGCTGAGTAATTGTAGAACCACCACCTGAGCGTCCAGCCGTCACTATCGCTAGGAAAAAACGAGCATAGTTAATACCATCGTTCTTATAAAAACTTCTATCTTCTGTAGCAATGACGGCATTTTGTAAGTCTTCACTGATATCCGAAAGTTCGACATAGGTGCCTTTTTGACCTGACAAGGCGCCTGCTTCTTTTTCCTCTCTGTCAAAAATCAGAGTGCGAGTTTTTAAAGCATTTTGTAAGTCGGTAACATTTGTCGATTTTGCTACAGCAAACAAATAGAGCCCAACAAACAAGCTGGCACTAAGCCCAAGAATTAAAAAGATTTTTGTCAGATGATAGCGACGCCAAAATTTTCGAACAGGGCCAATTGCCCCCGCTTTCTTTCGTCCTGATCTTGAACGCCGTAAATTGCTCGACACACTTTCTTCTTGTTCAGTTCCATTCATTTCTGTTTTTTCAATTTCAGATTCTTCTTTTTTAAATAAAGAAAGAAATTTTTCAAATAAGGTATCTAATTTCATGCGTATATTTTATCATCTTCCCCATAGGAAGACACGAATTTTGCTAGTTCCCCTGTCCAAATAAACTAATTTTTGTTACAATATCTGTATGAAATT
>CAURIB010000187.1:0-3073 GCA_963524795.1 uncultured Streptococcus sp. | reverse complement strand
AGATGCGCCAAACGGTCGAGGAAAAGCTAGAAAAGACCTTGCAGACACGCTTGCAGGCCTCCTTCGAGACGGTTTCTAAACAACTGGAATCTGTCAATCGAGGTCTGGGTGAAATGCAGACGGTTGCGCGAGATGTCGGTGCGCTTAATAAAGTCCTTTCTGGAACCAAGACCCGAGGAATTCTAGGTGAATTACAACTGGGGCAGATTATTGAAGACATCATGACACCTGCCCAGTATGAACGAGAATTTGCAACGGTTGAAAACTCTAGTGAACGTGTGGAATACGCCATCAAGTTACCTGGGCAAGGTGACCAGGAATATGTTTATCTACCGATTGATTCTAAGTTTCCCCTGGCGGATTATTACCGCCTGGAAGAAGCTTATGAAGCAGGTGACAAGGACGAGATTGAGCGCTGTCGTAAGTCTCTCCTAGCAAGCGTCAAGCGTTTTGCTAAGGATATCAAGACCAAGTACCTGGCGCCACCTCGGACAACCAATTTTGGTGTCTTGTTTGTTCCAACAGAAGGTCTCTATTCAGAAATTGTTCGCAATCCGATTTTCTTTGATGATTTGAGACGGGAGGAACAGATTATTGTTGCAGGTCCAAGTACCTTGTCGGCTCTTCTTAACTCCTTATCAGTTGGCTTCAAGACTCTTAATATCCAAAAGAGTGCCGACCATATCAGTAAAACCCTTGCTAGTGTCAAGACTGAATTTGGCAAGTTTGGTGGGATTCTGGTCAAGGCACAAAAACATCTCCAACATGCCTCTGGCAATATTGATGATTTATTAAACCGTCGTACTACAGCTATCGAGCGAACGCTCCGACATATTGAATTGTCAGAAGGTGAGCCTGCGCTTGATCTACTCCAGTTCCAAGAAGATGAGGAAGAATATGAAGATTAGTCACATGAAGAAAGATGAGCATTTTGAAGGTTTTTACCTAATCAAGTCAGCTGATCTTAGACAAACCCGAGCTGGGAAAAACTACCTAGCCTTTACCTTCCAAGATGATAGTGGGGAAATCGAAGGCAAACTTTGGGATGCTCAACCACATAATGTTTCGGCCTTTACTGCAGGTAAGGTTGTTCATATGCAAGGTCGCCGAGAGGTTTACAATAACACCCCTCAGGTCAATCAAATTACCCTTCGGCTGCCTCAACCCGGTGAACCCAATGATCCAGCTGATTTTAAGGTTAAATCTCCAGTTGATGCCAAAGAGATTCGTGAGTATATGTCACAGATGATTTTCAAAATTGAAAATCCTATCTGGCAACGTATCGTCAGAAGTCTTTATGCCAAGTACGACAAGCAGTTTTATTCCTACCCGGCCGCCAAAACCAACCACCATGCCTTTGAAACAGGCCTGGCCTACCATACAGCAACCATGGTTCGTTTGGCAGAAGCAATTGCAGATATTTATCCTCAGCTCAATAAAAGTTTACTTTATGCAGGAATTATGCTCCATGATTTAGCCAAGGTCATCGAGTTGACAGGCCCTGACCAAACTGAGTACACAGTAAGAGGAAATCTCTTAGGCCATATCGCTTTGATTGACAGTGAAATCACAAAAGCAGTTATGGAGCTTGGAATCGATGATACCAAAGAAGAGGTTGTCCTTCTTCGCCATGTCATTCTCAGTCACCATGGTCTCCTTGAGTATGGTAGTCCTGTTCGTCCACGAATCATGGAGGCAGAAATCATTCACATGATTGACAATCTGGACGCAAGTATGATGATGATGTCAACGGCTCTCGCCTTAGTTGATGAGGGAGAAATGACCAATAAGGTCTTTGCCATGGACAATCGTTCCTTTTATAAGCCAAAATTAGACTAGAAACTAAAAAAATGAGCTTTATTTAGGTAATAAAGTTCGTTTTTTTAACTCTAGTGTGATATAATGAGAAAAAGACTAAATAAAAAAGAATGGTAAATGCATAATGAAATTAAGAAGAAGTGATCGGATGGTTGTGATTTCCAATTACTTGATCAACAATCCATACAAATTAACCAGTCTCAACACCTTTGCGGAAAAGTATGAATCTGCCAAGTCTTCTATTTCAGAAGATATCGTCATCATCAAACGTGCTTTTGAAGAGATTGAAATCGGACATATTCAAACGGTGACAGGTGCTGGTGGTGGTGTTATTTTTACACCATCGATCTCTACTCTTGAGTCTAAAACGATTATCGAAGAGCTTCGTGATAAACTTTCAGAGAGTGACCGCATTCTTCCGGGTGGCTACATTTATTTATCTGACCTATTGAGCACTCCAGCTATTTTGAAAAATATCGGTCGCATTATTGCTAAGAGCTTTATGGATCAGAAGATTGATGCCGTTATGACGGTAGCGACCAAAGGGGTTCCGCTTGCAAACGCAGTGGCAAATGTCCTCAACGTACCATTTGTCATTGTCCGTCGCGACTTGAAAATCACTGAAGGTTCAACTGTAAGTGTCAACTACGTTTCAGGTTCTAGTGACCGTATCGAAAAGATGTTCCTTTCAAAACGTAGCCTCAAAGCAGGAAGTCGTGTCTTGATCGTTGATGACTTCTTGAAGGGTGGAGGAACCATTAACGGTATGATTAGCCTCTTGTCTGAGTTTGATTCAGAGTTGGCTGGTGTAGCTGTCTTTGCTGATAATGCACAGGAAGATCGTGAACAACAGTTCGACTACAAGTCACTCTTGAGAGTCACAAATATTGATGTGAAGAACCAACAAATTGAAGTTGAAGTTGGAAATATCTTCGATACAGAAAAATAAGAAATAACTTAAAATACAAAGGTTGGAACGGTTGTCCCAGCCTTTCTTTGCCAGTCGATGTAAAGGAGAGCTGCCCTATGAAAACACCATTTATTAACCGTGAGTCCTTGGAAAAAATTGTTGAGGAGTTTCCGACTCCTTTTCACCTCTATGATGAGGAGGGAATCCGCGAGAAAGCACGCGCAGTAAACAAGGCCTTTTCTTGGAATAAGGGCTTTAAAGAATACTTCGCAGTAAAAGCAACCCCAACTCCAGCTATCTTGAAGATTTTGCAAGAAGAAGGATGTGGAGTGGATTGTTCTAGTT
>CAURIB010000186.1:0-3074 GCA_963524795.1 uncultured Streptococcus sp. | reverse complement strand
TCAAAATAGGGAAGGACGTGTGGATGCGTATGCTCGCATATTCGCAACGGGACTGACGATTCATTTTGGCAGAGTGGCTGTTTCCAAAGGTAGCCGTGGTCAAGGACTAGGAAAGGCTATGGTAGAGCAAATTTTGGACCTGTGTGAACAGAGATTTCCTGGACGGGCCATTGAAATTGAGGCTCAAGAACAGGTGGTCGGCTTGTATGAAAAATTAGGTTTTTAAACGGTGAGCAAGCCCTTTATCTTGGCTTCTACCCCTCACGTAAAAATGATCTTTCAGAAATAAAGAATCCTTTCATCTCATAATCGAGGTGAAGGGATTTTTTTGGAAAAAGATAGCAAAGAAAAAAGTAAGGCAAATTGGCCTTACTTAGTAATTGGAAAGGAAATTTCAATTAGTTTATCGGAGTAGAGGGTTTTAATAGCGGATTGATCAATGTTTTGAAGATCAATCTTACGTTTTAAAAAGAACTCACGAATTAATTCTACTTCAGTTTCACGAATAGCACGGTGTTTGTTACTGATCAATAATTCATAGTGGGTTGGGGCTTGTGTAAAAACAACATCAGTATTGCCCGCGGAATAAACCTCGACAAGCAAGGCGTCAGTGCTGGCAAGTTGGCTCTTGACCAGTGCAGCATGACTATTGGTGGTATTAATGAGCTTCATATGAGTTCCTCCTGACCTCTATCTTCATTTATTATAGCACTTTTTTTTATTTTGTGAAAGAAGTCCTTTAGTTTTTATGGGCAATTTTCCACTGTTCAATGCCCCATTTATGACTGCCTCGTTTGAGTTTTTCGATCGCTGCCTCTACTGGGAACCAAGAGAGATTGTTAAAATCTTCCAGTGGTTTTTGAGTTTCTGTATAGTCGACGACTTCATAAATATAGGCAGGATTGTAGAAGTAGGTATCCCGGTGGCTAGAATAAAAATACTCGTCTGCTTGGCCATAGTATTGCCCTAAAATAGCAGTAAAGCCTAATTCTTCGATCAGTTCCCGCTTCAGAGCTTGCAGGTGATCTTCACCCGCCTCGATTTCCCCGCCAGGTAAGAACCAAGCTCCATTTGGAGCTTGAACGAGGATGATCTGATCCTTGTCCTTATTGGGAATAACAGCGTAGACACCATAGCGATTGACGTAGGTCACATCTTGTTTTTTTTCTCCAAAATTAGTATTTGTGATTGAATTTTCATCATTATCTAGTATCTTTATTATTATCATAATGGACGAGGTGAAAGCTGTCAAGAATAAACTGCTGAACTTGTGCAAAAAAAGCTACTTTGTCTGAAGTATAAATTTGTTTAGTTAAACACTCCTATCAAATTAGTTTAATTGATATAATAAAAGGGAGGTGATTTTATGGCTGAATCAAGACTATTTCGTATTTTATACATACTTTTAGAAAATGGGAGAATAACCGCTCCTGAACTTGCTCGATTATTTGAAGTCTCAGTACGTACAATTTATCGTGATATTGAGAGATTAAGCATAGCAGGTATTCCTCTTTATTCTGTTCCTGGAAAGGCTGGAGGGACCTTTTTAATGAAAGACTTCGTTCTTGATCGCACCCTTGTATCAGAGGAGGAAAAAATAGAACTTTTATCTGCTTTACAAGGTCTCCAGACTTTGACAGAAGATAAACAAGATTTTTTACTGACAAAAATGGAATCTATTTTTAAAGTTTCAGCTAGATCTTGGGTAGAAGTCGACTTAACAGATTGGAGGAAACGAAAAGGGCAAAAAGATCTCTTTGATACAATTAAACAAGCTATCTTAGAGAAAAGACGACTTTCGATTACTTATATGAGTGGGAATGGTCAGAAAACGATTCGTACAGTTGAGCCTTTTAAACTAGTATTTAAAAAAAGAGACTGGTATCTTCATGCTTATTGTTGTTCAAAAGAAGATTGGCGTTTTTTTAAATTATCTAGGATTAATGACTATCAACTACTGGAAGAAACAATTAATCAAAAAAATGTGATTGAACCTATTGATACTTCAATTAAGATGGAAAATCTAATGGAAGTATCATTGAAGTTTAGTCAAAAGCTCGCTTTTAGAGTTTATGAAGACTTTTTAGAAGAAGAGATTTTTCAGTGTGAGGATGGATGTTTATATGTTAAAACCCAATTGCCAGAGCACGAGAGTATTTATACTTACTTATTGTCTTATTTAGATGGGGTAGAGATTATTGAACCGGATCATCTGAGAAGATCAATGATTTCAAGATTAGAAAAAATACAAAAGATTTATAAACCTTGACAAAAGATGTCAGGGTTTTAATGTTAGAATTGAGATAGAAAGGAGATAGGTCGAATGTAATATGACTGGAGACAAATAGAGAAAGTTCTCTATCAAATCAAGGATAAGCCCACTATCCTGCAAGTACCTTCTAAATCCTATATCATAATTGACGGCAAAGGTGATCCAAATGAAGAAGATTTTTCTCAACGAGTGAGTGCCTTATATGCGTTAGCATATGCTATTAAGATGAAGTATAAAAAGTCTCCTCTGGATCAAGACTACATGGATTTTACTGTTTTTCCATTAGAAGGTTTATGGAAACAGGAGAATGAAGGGAAACTAGTTAAAAGTGAACTGTCTTATAGTATTATGATTGGTCAACCTAATTTTGTTACGAGTGACTTGTTTGATAAAGCTTTGGAAGAGGTTAAAATCAAGAAGCCCAATCAGCTCTATGATGCTATTCGTTTTGAAGAACTAGAAGAAGGCTACAGTCTTGCCATGCTTCATGTAGGACCTTTTGATACAGAAAATCAGACTTTTGATGAAATGGAGCGTTTTTGCAAACTCCATAAACTTAAAAGACTTTCGAAAGTTCATCGTGAGATTTATCTAAACAATCTCCATCGAACAGATCCATATAAATTAAAAACAATTCTTCGTTATCAGATTCAAGAAGAGAATTAAAAAGAACAGGAAATAAGAATTCCTGTTCTTTTTATAAAACTAGAAAATTTAGTCTTCCTTTTCAGAAGTGTTCTTTTCTACTTTTTTAGCAGCTTTGATACTAATATTCCCATTGCTGGTCATGACTGCTTTGAGT
>CAURIB010000185.1:0-3142 GCA_963524795.1 uncultured Streptococcus sp. | reverse complement strand
GAACAAGAAACTAAAGACGGATTGGTCTTGGTAGACTTCTGGGCAACTTGGTGTGGCCCATGTCGTATGCAAGGTCCAATCTTGGACAAATTGTCTGAAGAACTTTCAGAAGATGTCTTGAAGATCGTTAAAATGGACGTTGACGAAAATCCAAACACAGCTCGTTCATTCGGTATCATGTCTATCCCTACTCTTCTTTTCAAAAAAGATGGACAAGTGGTTAAACAAGTTGCTGGTGTTCATACAGCAGAACAAATCAAAGCTATCGTTGCTGAATTAAGCTAATCAAAGGAGAGACCAAGTGCATTCATTTGGTCTCTTTTTTCTTGCCCTTTGCCATTTTTCAAAAAATATGCTAAACTGTAACTAGAATATCACGATGTTTGGGACATGCCATCGCTAAAAAAAACCTATACTTGGTATTTTTTAGCTCCCTCTAGGGAGCTTTTTGCGTGCTCTGAACATTTCCCATTTTGGAAGGAGTACTATGAAACGTCAATCAGCCTTGGTCGTCTTTAGTGGTGGTCAAGATTCAACAACCTGCCTTTTCTGGGCCAAGCAACACTATGAAAAGGTCGAAGCCGTTACCTTTGCCTATGGCCAACGCCACCATCTCGAAATTCAAGCGGCCAAAGAAATCGCTGAGGAACAAGGAATTCGTCACCATATCCTAGATATGTCTCTGCTAGGACAAATTACTGAAAATGCCTTGACATCCGATCTAGAAATTGAGCAAAAAGAAGGAGAGGTTCCTAATACCTTCGTCGATGGTCGCAATCATCTCTTTCTGTCCTTTGCTGCAGTCCTTGCCAAGCAGCTTGGAATTACGGATATCGTGACAGGAGTGTGCGAAACAGACTTTTCAGGCTATCCTGACTGTCGTGATGTCTTTGTCAAATCGCTCAATGTGACCCTCAACCTTGCTATGGATTACGACTTTGTGATCCAAACGCCTCTCATGTGGCTAGACAAGGCAGAAACTTGGGAATTAGCCGACCAACTCGGTGCCTTTGACTATGTTCGTGAGAAAACCTTGACCTGTTATAACGGGATTATCGGTACTGGTTGTGGAGATTGTCCTGCCTGCCATCTACGCCAACATGGTTTAGAGGTTTATCTCTCTCAGAAAGGAGAGGCCTGATGTTTTTTGCCCCCAAAGAAATCAAACAAGAAACTGGGGAATCTCTTGTCTACAATCCTCACAGAACCTTAGTCTCCAAAGAATTCACCTTTGATGCTGCCCACCACCTCTTTCACTATGAAGGAAAATGCAAATCCCTGCACGGTCACACCTATCATCTGCAAATCGCTGTCAGTGGATTTTTAGATGCTAGAGGTATGACCTACGATTTCGGAGACATCAAAGCTATCTACAAGGACTACTTAGAGCCCCACTTGGATCATCGCTATCTCAATGAAACCCTGCCCTACATGAATACGACTGCTGAAAATATGGTTTACTGGATTTTCCAAACCATGAGCCAAGAGTTGCCAGACGAGCGCGGTCTCCGTTTGGAATACGTTCGCCTCTATGAAACTCCGACTGCCTTTGCAGAGTTTAGACGGGAGTGGTTAGATGACTAGGGAACGTGTCCTCAAACTACCAGTTCTAGAAATTTTTGGCCCAACCTTTCAAGGTGAAGGTCGTGCTATTGGGCAGAAAACCATGTTTGTCCGCACTGCTGGTTGCGACTACCACTGCGACTGGTGCGACTCTGCCTTTACTTGGGATGGCTCTGAGAAGCCTACTCGCATGACAGCTGATGAAGTGATCGCTGAGTTAGACAAACTAGGAAGCTACGACTATGTAACCCTATCTGGTGGAAATCCAGCCATCCTAGCTGCCAACATGGCCGAGTTAGTCACCAAGCTCAAGCAACGTGGTGTCACACTTGCCGTTGAAACCCAAGGCTCCCGCTGGCAACATTGGTTGAAAGACATCGACCAGGTCACTCTGAGTCCCAAACCTCCCTCATCCAAGATGGAAGTCAACTTTGAGACCTTGGACTTTATCGTTTCCCAACTGGATCCAGACAAGGTCACCTTTAAAATTCCTGTCTTTGACGATGCCGATTTGGCCTTTGCCAAAGGCATTCAAGAACGCTACCAACCAGATGTTCTCTTCTTATCGGCTGGAAATCCTGAGCCCAAGGCCACAGGCAATATTGTCCAAGACCAACTGGACCGTCTCAAAGAACTCTGGGAACGTGTCGCTGCCGACGACAGCTGGGGCAATGTCCGCGTCCTTCCCCAACTCCATACCCTCCTCTACGATAACCAACGTGGTGTTTAAGATTAGAAAGAAAAAATCATGTCACAACAAGAAGAAATGAAAAATCTCAGCCTACTGGGCAACAAAGAAACCAACTACATTTTCGAGTATCAACCAGAAGTCCTCGAATCCTTTGACAATCGTCATGTAGAAAATGACTATTTCATCAAATTCAACTGCCCTGAATTTACCTCACTGTGCCCAATCACTGCGCAGCCAGACTTTGCAACGATTTATATTTCCTACATTCCTGACAAGCTCTGTGTCGAGTCAAAATCCCTCAAACTCTACCTCTTTAGCTACCGAAATCATGGGGATTTTCATGAAAACTGTATCAATACCATCGGGAAAGACTTGGTCAACTTGCTAGACCCTCGCTACTTAGAGGTTTGGGGGAAATTTACACCTCGCGGTGGCATTTCAATCGACCCCTACTACAACTACGGTAAGCCAGGAACCAAGTATGAAGGCTTGGCAGAACAACGCCTCTTCCAACACGACCTTTATCCAGAGAAAATTGACAATCGCTAAACTCATACTCAATGAAAATCAAAGAGCAAACTAGGAAGCTAGCCGCAGGTTACTCAAAGAACTGCTCTGAGGTTGTAGATAAAACTGACGAAGTCAGCTCAAAACACTGTTTTTAGGTTGTGGATAGAACTGACGAAGTCAGTAACCATATCTACGGCAAGGTGGAGCCGACGTGGTTTGAAGAGATTTTCGAAGAGTATCATACAAAAAAGCCCTGTTCCTCAAGCTGAGGAGCAAGGCTTTTTAAGTTTCAATTATTCTTCAGTTCCAAGGAAGTTTTTAGTAACAAGGGCTGCAAGAACTCCACCAACGATTGGTGCAAGGATGAAAATCCAAACT
>CAURIB010000184.1:0-3151 GCA_963524795.1 uncultured Streptococcus sp. | reverse complement strand
ATTGATTTGTATGGTTCTTTATCAGCAGAAGAAAAAGAAATTTTAACAGATGCATGTAAAATCTTTGTCATTAAGGGTAAAGACGTAGCCTTAGCTAAAGGTGAATACTCAAACCTTAAAATTACAACAGTTACAGACTTGAAGATTGCTAAAAGCATGATTGAGAAAGACTAGAGACATGATTAATCAAATTTATCAACTGACAAAACCAAAGTTTATCAATATCAAATATCAGGAAGAAGAAATTGATCAAGAGAATCATATTCTCATCCGACCAAATTACATGGCGGTTTGTCACGCGGATCAACGTTACTACCAAGGTAAACGCGATCCAAAAATTTTAGCCAAAAAACTACCAATGGCTATGATTCATGAGTCTTGTGGTACAGTCATTTCTGACCCAACAGGTACCTATAAAGTTGGTCAGAAGGTTGTCATGATTCCAAATCAACCACCTATGCAAGGTGATGAGGAATTCTACGAAAACTACATGACTGGAACATATTTCCTTTCAAGTGGTTATGATGGATTCATGCGAGAATTCGTTTCTCTGCCTAAGGATCGTGTCGTATCATACGAAGATATCGAAGACACAGTTGCCGCCATTACTGAGTTTGTCAGTGTTGGCATGCATGCTATGAATCGTTTCATGACGGTATCTCACAGCAGACGTCAACGAATTGCAGTCATTGGTGATGGAAGTTTAGCTTTCGTCATGGCAAATATTATCAACTATACTTTGCCTGAAGCAGAAATTATTGTCATTGGTCGTCATTGGGAGAAATTGGAACTCTTTTCGTTTGCTAAAGAGTTATACATTACAGATAATATCCCAGAGGATCTTAGTTTTGACCATGGTTTCGAATGCTGTGGTGGTGATGGATGTGGACCTGCTATTAATGACTTGATTCGCTACATCAAACCACAAGGTACCATTTTGATGATGGGTGTTAGTGAGTATAAGGTTAATATCAACACTCGGGACTCATTGGAAAAAGGCTTACTTCTAGTAGGCTCTTCACGTTCTGGAAGAATTGACTTTGAAAATGCTATCAAAATGATGGAAATTAAAAAATTTGCCAATCGTTTGAAGAATATCATTTATCTAGAAGAACCAGTAAGAGAAATTAAAGATATTCACCGAGTTTTTGCAACGGACCTTAATACTGCCTTTAAGACAGTCTTTAAGTGGGAAGTCTAATGGAGGAAGATTGTGAAAGAAATCGTTAAAGAAAAGATTGCTTCTTTATTATCTGGTGACGAAGAAATTCAGAGCGTTGAACAGTTAGGGGGGATGACCAATCAAAACTATTTGGTTAAGACATCCTCAAACCAGTACATCGTTAAGTTTTTCGGTAAAGGTACAGATAAATTAATTGACCGCCAGAATGAGAAGTTCAATCTTGAATTGTTGAAAGATTTGAAATTAGACGTAGAAAATTATCTTTTTGATATCGAAGCAGGTATCAAGGTCAATCAATATATTGAAAATGCTGAGACACTTGATTCAACTACCATTAAAACTAAATTTGAGAAGATAGCTCCAATTTTACAAACGATTCATGCTTCAGGTAAAGAACTAAGAGGAGAGTTTGCCCCTTTTGAGGAAATCAAAAAGTATGAATCCTTGATTCAAGGAGAGATTTACTATCCAAACTATGAAGCTGTAAGAAAATCAGTATTTTCTCTGAAAGAAGAGCTTGAACAAATCGGAATTGAGAAGAAATCATGTCATATTGATTTGGTTCCTGAAAACTTCATAGAAGGACCAGATGGTCACCTTTATCTGATTGATTGGGAATATTCTTCCATGAATGATCCTATGTGGGATCTTGCGGCTCTCTTTTTAGAGTCTGAATTTACTACAGACGAAGAAGCTTCCTTCTTGTCATATTATGAAAGCGAACAGACACTAGTTTCTCGGGAAAAAATTCGTATCTACAAAATCTTGCAAGACATTATTTGGAGCCTATGGACCATTTACAAAGAGGAAAATGGTGCAGATTTTGGAGATTATGGAATCACTCGTTATAATAGAGCTGTAAAAGAATTGCAGTCTCAGGGAGGTATTGATGAAGACTAAAAATGGAGTTTCCTTTGGACTTATATCAGGTATTTTTTGGGGATTAGGGCTAACCATTAGTGCTTATATCTTTTCAATCTTTACAGAGCTTTCGCCTTTTGTAGTAGCAGCAGCACACGATTTTCTGAGTATTTTTATCTTGCTAGGATATCTTGTATTTAAAGAAGGTAAAGTACGTTTTTCAATCTTCTTGAACATTCGAAATGTAAGTGTCATTATTGGAGCACTTTTAGCTGGGCCGATTGGGATGCAAGCCAATCTCTATGCGGTCAAATATATCGGTAGTTCATTAGCATCCTCAGTTTCAGCTATTTATCCTGCAGTATCTGTCATTCTCGCTTTCTTTTTCTTAAAGCATAAGGTTTCTAAGAATACAGTATTTGGAATTTTGTTAATCATTGCAGGCATTATTGCTCAGACTTACAAGGTTGAACAAGTGAATTCCTTCTATATCGGAATACTCTGTGCCTTGATTTGTGCGCTTGCTTGGGGAAGTGAAAGTGTTCTGAGCTCATTTGCTATGGAAAGTGATCTCAGTGAGCTAGAAGCCCTTTTGATACGACAAGTCACATCTTTCTTGTCCTATCTTGTCATCGTTCTCTTCTCACATCATTCATTTGCGGAAGTGGCAAATGGTCAATTGTTAGGTCTTTTGATTATCTTTGCAGCATGTAATATGATTTCTTATCTAGCCTATTATATGGCTATTAATCGATTGCAGCCGGCAAAAGCTACTGGTCTAAATGTGAGTTATGTAGTATGGACTGTTTTGTTTGCAGCGATTTTCTTGGGTTCGCCCCTTAATTTGCTGACCATCATTACTTCCCTTATCGTAATGGCTGGTGTTTATATTATTATTAAAGAATAAAGGAGAAAACGCGTGAAAGCGATTATTTTAGCAGCCGGATTGGGAACTCGTTTGAGACCCATGACAGAAAATACTCCCAAAGCCTTGGTCAAGGTTAATGAAAAACCTTTAGTTGAATATCAAATCGAATTTTTGAAAGAACGTGGAATTGATGACATTATCATCGTTGTCGGTTATTTAAAAGAACAATTCGACTATCT
>CAURIB010000183.1:0-3155 GCA_963524795.1 uncultured Streptococcus sp. | reverse complement strand
TCTAAGAGACGTCCGAAAGTTCCGCCTCCGATAACTTGTTCATGCCCTTGAAGACCTGTTTGTTTTTCATAAACATTTAACAAGGTTTGGACAAGCGGATCTTCCATTGGAACATAGTGAGGTGTGTGACCATGTTCAGACAAGCTAACAGAAACAACTGGCAAGCTTTCAAGAACCGACTTGATTTGCTCTGGGCTTGTTCCTTTTGGATAACGGAAGTTAAGGGCAATGGTATTGTCAGCACTTGTTTCGTCAAAGCGGAAGACACCAGCATTCATGGAAAGGGCACCCATTTTTTCATCCACATGAGCCACTTTCAAGTTTTTGCCTTCATGGTCATTCAAAAGAATCTTACCAGCAATATCGAGGTAGTCTTTTGCAGGTCCTTCAAAGGCAAACTGGCTGAGGAAGAGGGCAAGGTAAGTCGCACCATTGACACCTGAAGCAGGAATAGCCCCATGGGCTGATTTACCGATAATCGTAACCTTGTACTTGCCGTTCTCTTCTTGAATTTCTCCTCTGAGTTTGTGCTCTGCAACGAAAGTGTCTAGTTTCCCTTGCAAGTCAGCTAAGTCACCTGAAACGACAGCAGTTGCTGATTCAGGAACCATATTTTCACGCAAACCACCTGTAAAGCTGTGAAGACGAGCTGCACCAGTATTTTCACCAGCAAAGTGAAGGTATTCTGTGATGTTTCCTTTTTCACCATTGATGATAGGGAATTCAGCATCTGGAGAGAAACCAAAGTCTGGCTTCGCAAGTCCTACATGCTCAAAGTAGTAGTCCATGTCTGCCCAACCTGATTCTTCATCAGTCCCGACAATGAAATGAACTTTTTTCGAAGTTGGAAGCCCCAATTCTTTGATGATTTTCAAACCATAGTAACAAGCTGTAGTTGGGCCCTTGTCATCTGATGCTCCACGCGCATAGAGGCGACCATCTTTGATAGTTGGTGTGTAAGGATCAGTGTCCCATCCGCTACCTGCTGGTACTACGTCCATGTGGGCAAAGATTCCAAGAACTTCTTCACCTTCACCAAACTCAAAATGTCCTGCATAGTTGTCGACATTTTTTGTTGGGTAGCCATCACGGTCTGCGATTTCAAGGAATTTCTCCAAGGCTTTTACTGGTCCAGGACCAAAAGGATGCTGCGCATCTGCCTTGCTGTCATCACGTTCTGAGTTGATTTTCAAAAGGCTAAACAAGTCAGCCAAGAGGTCTTCTTTGCGTTTTTCTACTTCTGCTGTAAAATCAATAACTGTCATTTTTTCTTCCTATCTTTTTTCGATAATTTCATCTACTGGCAAGCGGTAACTTGGTTCCAACTTCTCGTCTGTGTATCCTACTGTGATCAAAAGTTCTGGACGGAAGCGTTCTTCAATTTCCAAGACTTCATTAGTTTTTGATTTATCAAAACCAAGGATAATGTTTGAACCGATTCCCTGATCAGTCAATGAAAGGACTAAGTTCATCGCAACCAACCCTGCATTAAGGGCTAGGTAGTCACTGATTTGTTGTTCATTGTAACGCGCAAACTCTGCTGGAAGATTTTTCATAAAGTACTGAAGTTGTTCTTCTGAGAAGTTCTTTGCTCCACCAACACGGGCAATCTTGCGAGCTCGTTTAGCTAGGTCAGTATCTGTAAACAAGGCAATGGTTACAGGGGCAGATGCTACTTGCTCAAAGTTTGAACCGTAAGCTAATTTTGCTAATTCAGCATTTCTCTCGCGAACCACAACAAACTTCCAAGGCTGACTGTTGTGAGCACTCGGTGCCAAGGTCGCGATTTCGATAGCCGTACGCACATCTTTAGGATCAACCGGTTTATCAATAAAATGCTTTGTCGCATGACGTTTTTTATTTAACTCAAGAAATTTCATAATTGATTTCCTTTTCTATTTCTACTGCTTCCATTTTACCATATTTTGAAAGAGCTTGCAGAGTTTTTTCATAATGTAGAGATCTTTATCCCAACTCTTAATCAGGAATTACATACTTTTCGATTTAGTTGCTAGCTATAGTAAAAATTTTTTGCACAAGAAAAAGAGGCTGGGACAAAAGTCCTAGCCTCTCAATTGTCTTTGGATTGTTGAGCAAGACGCAGTGGTTGAGTGGGCTCTACTACGCTGATTTCATCAGCTTTTACAGCCCTACTCAACTGTGCGGAGGTGGGACGACGAAATCGAATTCTAACGAATTACCGATTTCTGTCCCACTCTCTTTACTCATATTATTGCCCTGATACAACTTTACTTGCAGCCTCAATCGCTTGTGTCATAGCATCACGTGCAGTCTTCAACTGTTGGAGAAAGACAGTACGTGATTCTTCTGGCATTTCTGTATCGTCAGAACCTGCGCTTGACAATCCATCATTAAATGCTTTTCTTGAAGTCTCTAGTGAGTTAAGAGCAGGCTCTACTTGTTGTTTATAAACATCTTTTTCAGCCTCAGGAACTTTGTCACCGATTTCTTCAACATATTTCTTATAGTTGTCAATCAACTTACCAAAAAGAGTTTTCATATCTCCAATTGTTTTAGCCTTGTCAATTTCTTCATCTGTTAGAAGAGTAACTTCAGATGTGTTTGTCTTTGAGTTATCTGTTTTTGATGAAGCTGATGTTTGTTCAGTTGAGCTTGAAGCTTTACTTGCAGAATCAGAAGATTTATTTCCACAAGCTGCTAAAGTTGCAACTGATAAGAGCACAAGGCCCGCAGTAAGAAGTTTTTTCATGGCTATCTCCTTTAAATAGTTCTATGATACCTATATTTTAAAATAAAATAATTTTATTGTCAAATTTTTACCGAATTATTGAAGCTAAAAAGCTCATTGAGTTCACTATTTTTAAAATCTATATTAAGTCTATCGAAAATGTTCAAAAAATTATCAAAGACCGTTGTTTAAACTTGAATGTAGTTGACTTGGAAAGCAATGATAATCCAAACAACTAAATTATCTTTGCAAGCGACCAAAAAGAATTTAAAGAGCAATTTGACAATGTTCTCAAAGAACTCTACCAAGACGAAACTCTTGAAAAACTCAGTAAAATCTATCTAGGGGGGTCTTAGCTACCAGATCAATCTCAATTACAATAAGAAATATTAAAAGAGAGTGGGACAGAAATCGGTAATTCGTTAGAATTCGATTTCGTCGTCCC
>CAURIB010000182.1:0-3277 GCA_963524795.1 uncultured Streptococcus sp. | reverse complement strand
CTACAGCTTCAACGAATGCTTTTGCTTCTTCTGGGTTTTTGTTCATTTTCCAGTTCCCAGCGATAAATGGTTTACGTGACATTTCACATACCTCTTTTTTCATTTTATTTTCTACTTATTTTATCATATTTAAAGATAGCTTGCAAATCTTACTCTGTAACTAGAAGTCTTCTTTTCAAATACTTTCCAGTTGCCGTTTTTATCTAGAAGCTGGCTTTCTCCTGGTTAATTTGACCACTGCTTCTGTCCTAGCTGTGTGCGGAAACATATCAACCGACTGGATATAATGCAGATCATAGACCTCTACCAGACGGACTAAATCACGCGCCAAGGTAGACACATTGCAGGAAACATAAACCATCTTTTCAGGTGCGTATTTGACAATGGTATCCAAGAGCTTGTCATCTAAACCAGTACGTGGCGGGTCCACAATCAAAGCATCGGCACGATAGCCTTCCTTGTACCAACGAGGGATGATTTCTTCTGCAGTTCCAGCCTCATAGTGAGTATTGGTATAACCCATGCGCTTGGCATTTTCTTTGGCATCCTCAATAGCTTCAGGAATAATATCCATCCCTCTCAGGCTCTTAACCATCCTAGCAAAGGCAAAGCCAATAGTACCAACACCACAATAGGCATCTATCAGATGGTCATTCTCATTTACGTCCAAGGCCTTAACGGCTTCACTATAGAGGACTTCAGTCTGTTCAGGATTGAGCTGGTAAAAAGCTCGAGGAGAAAGAGAAAATTCATAGTCTAATACACCCTCACGTATACTATCTTGACCCCAAATAATCTCTGTCTTATCCCCATAAATCTCAGAAGTTTTGGCAGTATTGGTATTGACGGCTACAGTCACGATTTCTGGAAAATCCTTAATGAGTTCTTGCACCAAGAGAGTCAAGTTCAATTGGCGATTGGTAACGATAATGATTTGGACTTGTCCAGTTTTTCGTGCTCGACGTACCATAATGGTCCGAACTCCAAGAATTTTACGTTCATCCGTAATCGGAATTTGATGGTAAGTCAAGAGCTCTGCAATGCGATTGGCAATAATCTGCGTCTCCTTGTCTTGAACCAGACAGTCTTTTAGTTCAACCAAGTAGTGAGAATTCTGAGCATACAAACCTGCCTTAACTTGCCCCTTAAATTTTCGAGTTTGGAATTGCAGTTTAGCCCGATAATACTTTGGTTCCTGCATGCCAATAGTTGGTCTGATCTCATAGTTTTCGTAGCCTGCAGGCGCAAATTTTTTCAGAGCTTGATGGAGAAGATCCGTCTTGAACTCCAGCTGCTTGTCATAATGCAGATGCATGATTTGACAGCCACCACACTCATTATAAATGGTGCAGTCTGGTACCACTCGAAACTTAGATTTTTTATTGACCTCAAGGAGTTTAGCCTCAACGTAGTTACGCTTAACGGAAGTCACCTGACAATAGATATCTTCTCCCTTGAGGGCTCCAGGAACAAAAACAAGAGTTTTCTGGAAAAATCCGATACCTTCCCCGTTAATCCCCATACGCTTAATTTTTAATGGAATTTTTTGTTTGACTTTTAGATTCATAAGTCTATTATACCACGTAGTTTCTCAATGGTTAAGAATATGTTACAATAAAATCATGAATACAAAGATATCTTTTTCCTCATTGGATTTTCCTGAGCAATTACGAACTTATATAGAGGGGACAAGCCTTTCTGACAGCTCTTCTCATTCAGGCGCAAGGGTCCTTTATCTTGACTCGGGTTACTATTTAAAAATAGATCAAAAGGGAAGATTAGAGCGAGAAGCTAGCATTGCAAGGTGGTTTCAAACCAAAGGACTGGGAACTCCAGTCATCCACTATCTATCTAAAGATAAAGACTACCTCCTGACTAAAGAGGCTATTGGCCATGATGCTCTCGCTTTTTTAGATCAGCCAGAAAAAATCTGCCGAACAATGGCAGAGGCTCTTAAAAAGCTTCACAGCTTAAACCCACAAAATTTTCCATCAGAAAATCATTTACAGACCTATAAAGACAGAGCCTTTAAAAACTATGAAAAAGGGGAGTTCTATGCCAAGGCGCTCCTACGCCAATTCCAGATTAGCAGTCGCGAAGAGGCCTTCCAACTCATCCAAGAACAAGGACACCTTTTAAGTACAGATGCCTTCATTCACGGAGACGCCTGTCTACCAAACTTTATTCTCAAAGATGCTGACCATTTCTCTTGCTTCATTGATCTTGGTTTGGCTGATTTCAGTGATCGGCATATCGATCTCTTTTGGGCAATTTGGTCCCTCAATTACAACTTAAAAGATCCCAAATATGCTGAACTATTTCTCGACTATTATGGGAGAGAACTGGTTGATAGCAACAAACTTCGACTCGTTGCTGCCTTTGAAGCATTTGGGTAAGAGGAAAATATGAAAATCACAAAACTTGAAAAGAAAAAAAGACTCCATCTGCTCGAACTTGATAGCGACCAAACCTGCTACATTACCGAGGATACCATTGTTCGCTTTATGTTAACAAAAGGGAAAGAGATCTCAGCTGAGGAACTAACTGAGATTAAATCCTTTGCACAATTTTCCTACAGTAAAAACCTAGCTCTCTACTACTTATCATTCAAGGCCCGTACTGAAAAAGAAGTCAGAGATTACCTTAGTAAACATGAAGTTGATGAGAAAATCATCCCCCAAGTCATTCAGTCTCTAAAGGATGACAACTGGATTAACGACCGTCAGTATGCCTACGCTATTATCAACTCCAATCAACTTTCTGGTGACAAGGGATGCTATATGCTGATGCAGAAGATTTCCCAAAAGGGCGTTTCTAAATCTATCATCCAAGAAGTCTTACAAGATTTTGATATGATGGAAGTCGCAGAGCGTACAGCCGAAAAACTACTGAAAAAATATCAGGGCAAATTACCTGCCCGTGCTCTACAGGATAAGATTATCCAAGGCCTAACCAATAAAGGATTTTCCTATACAGAAGCCAAGTCTGCCTTTGATCAACTAGATAATCAGGTCGATGAAGAAACTATTCAGGAGCTAATTTTTAAAGAGTTGGATAAGCAATACCCCAAATACTCACGAAAGTATGAAGGATACGAACTCAAGCAACGTTTGACCCAAGTTTTAGCTAGAAAAGGTTACGATTTTTCGGACATAGCAAGCGCTCTCAGAGATTATCTGTAACTTTTTCATGAAAAAATAGCGTTTTTAACCAAATTTATGGTACAATAGTAAACGATAAACTTATAAATTGTAGAAAGTTGGTTAGTTATGAAACT
>CAURIB010000181.1:0-3361 GCA_963524795.1 uncultured Streptococcus sp. | reverse complement strand
AGAATGTGGAACGTGTCAAAGAACTTCTTGACGAACCTGTTTATGAAATCGGTCGTATTGTGAAGAAAGATAGCGCAAGTGTGGTGATTAAATAATGACTAAAAGGATTGCTGTTTTTGCCTCTGGCAACGGCTCAAACTTTCAGGTGATTGCGGAACAATTTCCAGTAGAATTTGTCTTTTCAGATCATCGGGATGCCTATGTACTTGAGCGTGCCGAAAAGCTTGGGGTTTTAACCTATGCCTTTGAACTTAAAGAGTTTGAGAACAAGGCAGACTATGAAGGAGCCATTGTCGAGCTTTTGGATGAGCACCAGATTGACTTGGTTTGTCTCGCAGGCTATATGAAAATCGTCGGTCCCACCTTGCTAGCAGCTTATGAAGGCCGTATCATTAATATTCACCCGGCTTATCTCCCTGAATTTCCAGGAGCTCATGGGATTGAGGATGCTTGGAATGCTGGTGTTGCTGAGAGCGGCGTGACCATTCACTGGGTGGATTCTGGTGTGGACACAGGCAAGGTCATCAAGCAAATCCGTGTACCGCGCCTTGAAGGGGATACCCTTGATACTTTCGAAACTCGTATCCACGAAACAGAGTACAAGCTCTATCCAGAAGTCTTGGAATGTTTGGGAGTGGAGAGGAAGAAATGATTATGGACCAATACTATATGGAGTTAAAGAATAGGTTATCTAACAGACCAATCCTACTGGATAATACTAATGATTTTCTTTTTGTTTTAGTAAATACAGTGAAAGCTATGATAGAAAATACTGATAAAAGTCAGCTTTCAGAGTTAGATAAAATTTTAGACGGTGTCACAAGTCAAGAATTAAAACTTGCCTATGATTTTTGTCAAGGGAAATTCGGTCAAGCAGGTTTTTCTTATCGTAGGCACCCGAATTATTTTTATTTGTCCAGTTTAATTGCGACTTTTCCAGAATTTGAGTTGTCTAAAGAAGACCGAGATTACCTCAAAGGAATCATAAATTTTGATAACTACCTTTTATATGAGTTAGATTAGTCTTTAATCACCTCAAAATCCTATTTATTCAAAAGGAGAAAAAATGATTAATCTGAAATTAGTAGATGAGAGCAGTTTTCAGGCAGTGCTGGATTTGAAAATATCTGATGCTGATGAACGAGCGCGTTTTGTAGCTCCCAATGTGCGTTCTTTAGCTGACGCATGGCTCTACCGAGAGAATGGGGATGTGTTTCCAATGGCAATCTATTGGAATGAGCTAGTAGTTGGTTTTCTACTGTTAGAAATAGATAAGGATGAGGCAGAATATTTTATCTGGCGGATAATGATTGGCCAGCAGTACCAAGGAAAAGGTTATGGACGAAAAGCCTTGCAAGTTCTGATCAAAGAGGCTCAGATGGATAGAGATTGCAATCATATTATAGCAGATTATGTAGTTGGAAATGAAAAAATGAAGTACCTGTTGACTAGTCTGGGTTTTCAGGAAACAGGATTTATAGAAGAAAATAACGAAGTCGCTATGCGGTTGGATCTAAAGAAAGAGGAATAGAATGACTAAACGCGCACTAATTAGTGTTTCAGATAAAGCGGGCATTGTAGAATTTGCCCAAGAACTCAAGAAACTTGGTTGGGACATCATCTCAACAGGTGGTACCAAAGTTGCCCTTGACAATGCCGGTGTTGATACCATTGCCATTGACGATGTGACTGGTTTCCCAGAAATGATGGACGGTCGTGTCAAGACCCTCCACCCAAATATCCATGGCGGTCTCCTCGCTCGTCGTGACTTGGATAGCCACTTGGAAGCGGCTAAAGACAACAAGATTGAGCTCATTGACCTTGTTGTGGTCAACCTTTACCCATTCAAGGAAACCATTCTTAAACCAGATGTGACCTATGCGGATGCCGTTGAAAACATCGATATCGGTGGTCCATCAATGCTTCGTTCAGCAGCGAAGAATCACGCCAGTGTGACTGTTGTTGTAGACCCTGCTGACTATGCTGTGGTTTTGGAGGAATTGGCAGCAAACGGAGAAACAAGCTATGAAACTCGCCAACGTTTGGCGGCTAAGGTTTTCCGTCACACAGCAGCTTATGACGCCTTGATTGCAGAATACTTCACAGCTCAAGTGGGTGAAAGCAAACCTGAAAAACTCACTCTGACTTATGACCTAAAACAAGCTATGCGCTATGGGGAAAATCCTCAACAGGATGCTGATTTCTACCAAAAAGCCTTGCCAACGGCTTACTCAATTGCTTCGGCTAAACAGCTCAACGGTAAAGAATTGTCCTTCAACAATATTCGCGATGCGGATGCAGCTATCCGTATCATCCGTGACTTCAAAGATCGTCCAACCGTTGTGGCCCTCAAACACATGAATCCATGTGGGATTGGTCAAGCTGACGACATCGAGACTGCTTGGGACTATGCTTATGAGTCTGACCCAGTGTCTATCTTTGGTGGAATTGTCGTCCTTAACCGTGAGGTGGATGCTGCGACTGCTGAGAAGATGCACGGCGTTTTCCTTGAAATCATCATCGCACCGAGCTATACGGATGAAGCGCTAGCCATTTTGACCAACAAAAAGAAAAACTTGCGTATCCTTGCCTTGCCATTTGATGCTCAAGATGCTAGTGAGGTAGAGGCAGAATACACAGGTGTTGTCGGTGGACTCCTCGTTCAAAATCAAGACGTGGTCAAAGAAAGCCCAGCTGACTGGCAGGTGGTGACCAAACGCCAGCCAACTGAGACAGAAGCGACTGCTCTTGAGTTCGCTTGGAAAGCTATCAAGTACGTCAAATCAAACGGTATCATCGTAACCAACGACCATATGACACTTGGTGTTGGTCCAGGTCAAACCAACCGTGTGGCTTCCGTTCGTATTGCGATTGACCAAGCCAAAGACCGTCTGGACGGTGCTGTTCTTGCTTCCGATGCCTTCTTCCCATTTGCGGATAACGTGGAAGAAATCGCCAAAGCAGGTATTAAGGCCATCATCCAGTCAGGTGGTTCCGTCCGTGACCAAGAATCCATCGAAGCGGCGGACAAATACGGCTTGACCATGGTCTTCACAGGCGTGAGACATTTTAGACATTAAGAAGCAAAAGGGAAGAAAACCGTTTCTTTCCTTTTTTGGCTTAAAATACTAAGTGAAACAAGATTAAAACGAACGTTTATGATATAATATTATTAAATAATTCGCAAAAGAGGTTATGAGATGAAGCTGTTAGTTGTCGGCTCGGGTGGTCGTGAACATGCCATTGCTAAGAAGTTGCTTGAGTCAAAAGACGTTGAAAAAGTCTTTGTGGCTCCGGGGAATGACGGGATGACTCTGGATGGTCTGGAATTGGTGGACATCTCTATTTCCGAACATTCTAA
>CAURIB010000180.1:0-3385 GCA_963524795.1 uncultured Streptococcus sp. | reverse complement strand
CGACGAGTCAGCGTCATGAGGTAGGCTTCTGGAGCCTTCGCCTTGATTTCTTCTTGAATCTCAGTGAAAGGTACTTCGATAAACTGGATATTGCCACCGAACTTGGTCAATTTACGGGTCAAATCCTGAGCTTTCTTGAGGGCACCTGGACTGGTGTAAGGAGGGCTAGCAAAGTGAACAGCCTCGATATCCACTCCACGTTTTAGAGCTAGATAACCAGCAACAGGTGAGTCAATCCCACCTGACAACATGAGCATACCTTTACCAGAAGTTCCAACTGGTAAACCACCTGCTCCTCGAATGGTTTCATATGAAAGGTAGGCTGCTTCTTCACGAATCTCCACTTGCAGATTGATATCAGGATTTTTCATTTGGACTTGAACGTTTGGAATAGCTTCAAAAACTGCTCCACCAAGCGTTTGATTGAGTTCACGACTATCGAGTTCAAAGTTGTGGTCGCTGCGTCTACTAGAGATTTTAAAGGTCATACCTTCCTTGTAAATATCCTTCATAATCTCTTGAACAGCAGATTTAAGAACTTCTACGGATTTTTCAACCTTATATACTGGAGAAAAGTTTTGAATCCCGAAAACTTGCTTGAGAGATTCTGCCACTGGTTCATAATCTGCTCCATTGAGATAAGCGTGGGCACGATCGCGGTCTGCTGTCACTTTAACTTGAGGATAGATGGACAAAACGTCTGAGATATTATTACGTAGTTTATTGATGAAACGCATACGGTTTTTACCTTTGGTTGAAAGCTCACCATAGCGAATCATAATTTCTGAATACTGCATGAATGCTCCTATCTTACTTTTTTAGTTTGATTGTAGATTAATTTTAGTTTGGTCAAAAATTGCTCAACTTGACTCATGTCATTTTCTAGGTCTAGGCTGACGCGTACTGCTGACTGGGCCTTATCTTTTTCAACCCCCATGGCAATCAAGGTACCAGCAGGTTTTCCAGCCTTGGACGAGCAAGCTGATGTTGTAGAAATGAAAATATCATAGTCTTCAAAGGCATGAACAATAACTTCACCACGAACTCCCTTAATCCCAAAGGTCAAAATATGAGGCGCAAAGTCTTCCTCACCTGAAAAGACAAAAATATCTGGATATTCAAGTAGAGCTCGACGGATAACTTCCTTCATCTGACTTGTTTTACTAGCAAACAAGTCCAGTCTCTCCATAGCCAAACGTAGGGCCTTGGCAGTTGCAGCAATTCCTGCTACATTCTCAGTTGTGGAACGATAGTCACGCTCTTGACCACCACCGGTTAATAGGGGTGTAATTTTCTTGCCAGACTTGATATAGACAAAGCCAACACCACGAACGCCGTGGAATTTATGACTAGAGAAGGTCGCAAAATCCACTCGGTCTGTCAAATACTTTTCTGTCGGAATCTTAGCCAAGGCCTGAACAGTATCAACGTGGAAAGAGACAGTTGGCTTATCCGCTAATAGTTCTGAGATAGCTTGAATAGGCTGGATAGAGCCAATTTCATTGTTAACTGCCATAATGGAAACCAAGGTCGTATCAGGACGAAGTAGGTTTTCTAAAGCAGCTACATCTACAAATCCCTTTTCATCTACAGGTGCAAAATCCACTTCAAAACCTTGAGTCTTGAGCCAGAGGGCTGACTCCTTGACTGCTGGGTGCTCAATAGCTGACACAATAATGTGTTTACCAAATTGCGCTTTTTCAAATGCAGCCCCTTTGATAACCCAGTTGTCTCCTTCAGTCCCACCAGAGGTAAAGAAGATTTCTTCGCTTTTCTTGCCAATCAAATCTGCAATCTGCTGACGAGAAGCTTCTAAAATTCTGGTAGACTGGTCTCCCAAACGATGGAGACTCGAAGGATTTCCAATAATTTTTGCAGACACTTGCATATAGGTTTCAAGTGCTTCTGGATAAGGCTTAGTCGTTGCCGAATTATCAAAGTAAATCATGGTTTCTCACGCTTTCTAAAATCACTCCTTCTATTGTATCACGAAACAGTTCAGGCGACAAGAAAGGCAATTCAGGTTCATTTAAGTTTTTTTTAAAGATTTTCGGTATAATGAATTTTAGTAAAGGAGAGATATTATGTCTAATTATCGTAGAACATCAAAACCCAAAACAGAACACATCAAAAAAGGATTTACTGTTTTTCAAAAAACGATTGCTACTATCGGTAGTATTCTAGGGCTGATTACTGCAAGTATCACCATTATGAATGCTATGAATAACAACAACAATAATAACTCTAAAAAAGAAACTACGACAACCCAGACAACTGTCATAAAAGAGATTCAAAAGGAATCCCCTCAAGAGAACACTACTCCCAACAAGGACAATACTTCTACAAAAGAAAACACACAAGAAGAAACAACAAGTCAATCTAGTAGCAGTGCAGAAAGCAAGAAAGAAGAGTCGACAAGTAAAAAAGAGCAAACTGACACTCCTTCTAGTACACAAGCAACAGATACAGCTACTACAGCTACAAGTGGGGCTTCCTAAAAATAACTAAAAACCAGTGATTGTTGTAGCACTGGTTTTTTACATGATTCAATATCGAGTTATAAAAAAGCGAACAAGACCAAATTCTGTTTATCAGAAAACTAGTTTTGTCCGCTTTTTATGATCGAGATTAGTTTCTTGGCCCAATCTCTATGACTCGAATGCTTTTACATCATCTTATTCGTCGTCTTTTTTCTTTCCCATAGCAAACATACCAAGAAGTGCTCCTACAAGACCTACGGCTGCAAGGCCAGCATTTTCTTTAGTGCCTGTCTCTGGGAGTTTGTATTGATGACTTGCAGGTGCTTGATAAGTCTTATCTTGTGACATAGTAAGAGCTACAAGAGACTGCTCATCTTTGTATTCTGGAACCTCATGGATTGCTCCTTCTGCTCCATTGACACCACCTGTGAATTCTGGGCTTACTTCCTGAACAGCTGCTTCGACACCATTCACTCCGCCAGTAAACTCTGGAACTTCATGAATTGCTCCTTCTGCTCCATTGACACTGCCTGTGAATTCTGGACTTACTTCCTGAACAGCTGCTTCGACACCATTCACTCCGCCAGTAAACTCTGGAACTTCATAAATAGCTGCTTCACCTGCTGTACCAATTGCTCCTGTGTATTCTGGAACTTCATGAACAGCTGCTTCGACTGCGTTAACGCCACCCTTGAATTCTGGGACTTCTACTACTGGTGCTGCTTCTTCACCTGCTGTACCAATAGCTTCAGTGTACTCTGGAACTTCATGAACAGCTGCTTCAACAGCATTAACGCCACCCTTGAATTCTGGGACTTCTACTACTGGTGCTGCTTCTTCACCTGCTGTACCAATAGCTTCAGTGTACTCTGGAACTTCATGAACAGCTGCTTCGACACCATTTA
>CAURIB010000179.1:0-3386 GCA_963524795.1 uncultured Streptococcus sp. | reverse complement strand
TCTTTTCATGAGGAAAGTCCATGCTAGCACAGGCTGTGATGCCTGTAGTGTTTGTGCTAGGCGAAACCATAAGCCTAGGGACGAGAAATCGTTACGGCAGTTGAAATGGCTAAGTCTTTTGATAGGTCAGAGTAGGCTTGAAAGTGCCACAGTGACGGAGTCTCTCTGGAAACGGAGAGAGTGGAACGCGGTAAACCCCTCAAGCTAGCAACCCAAATTTTGGTCGGGGCATGGAGTGCGCGGAAACGAACGTAGTACTCTGACTGCTATCAGCTAGAGCTGCTAGTGGTAGACAGATGATTATCGAAGGAAGTGGTCCTAGTCACTTCTGGAACAAAACATGGCTTATAGAAAATTGCATATAGGTTGGGGCTGAGACATATTTCTCAACCTCATTTTTTAAAGTTAACAAAGAAAGGTCTACAAAAGACTGAAATGAAACAAACATTTAATTTAATTGCAACTGCTGCGGCGGGTTTGGAAGCTGTAGTTGGGCGTGAGGTACGAGATCTTGGTTATGATTGTCAAGTTGAGAATGGACGTGTTCGTTTTCAAGGTAATGTTAAAGCAATCATCCAAACTAACCTGTGGCTAAGAGCTGCGGATAGAATCAAAATCGTTGTGGGAACATTCCCAGCAAAAACATTTGAAGAGCTTTTTCAAGGTGTTTTTGCCTTAGATTGGGAGAACTATCTCCCACTTGGGGCCCGTTTCCCAATTTCCAAGGCCAAGTGTGTTAAGTCGAAATTACACAATGAACCAAGTGTTCAGGCAATTTCCAAGAAGGCAGTTGTTAAGAAATTGCAAAAACATTATGCACGGCCAGAGGGTGTCCCTCTCATGGAAAATGGACCAGAGTTCAAGATTGAAGTTTCTATTCTTAAAGACATAGCAACTGTCATGATTGATACTACTGGCTCAAGTCTCTTTAAGCGTGGTTACCGCACTGAAAAGGGTGGAGCTCCGATCAAGGAGAATATGGCAGCAGCGATTTTGCAACTGTCAAACTGGTATCCAGATAAGCCTTTGATTGATCCAACCTGTGGTTCTGGAACTTTTTGTATTGAAGCTGCTATGATTGCACGTAAGATGGCACCAGGTTTGCGCCGTTCCTTTGCCTTTGAAGAATGGAACTGGGTCAGTGACCGCTTGATTCAAGAAGTCAGAACGGAAGCTAGTAAGCAAATAGATCGAGAGATTGAACTGGACATCATGGGCTGTGATATTGATGGACGTATGGTGGAAATTGCTAAAGCAAATGCCCAGGCTGCAGGAGTATCTGGTGATATTCTCTTTAAGCAGATGCGTGTGCAGGATTTGCGTTCAGACAAGGTTAATGGAGTTATTATCTCTAACCCACCTTATGGGGAACGTTTGTCAGATGATGCAGGAGTGACTAAACTCTATGCTGAAATGGGTGAGGTTTTTGAACCTCTCAAGACTTGGAGTAAGTTTATCCTGACTAGTGATGAAGCTTTTGAAAGCAAGTATGGTAGTCAGGCGGATAAAAAACGAAAACTCTATAATGGTACTTTGAAAGTTGATTTATATCAATATTTTGGTCAACGTGTTAAAAGAAACCCCGTAGATTAGAAAGGAGTTACCATGGATCCAAAGGATAAAAAAGAAGAAATTGTAGAACCTGAGAAAACCTCCCAAGAACCTCAGTTTGATTTTGAGGAAGCTAAGGATTTGACGGTTGGACAGGTTATTCGAAAAAATGAAGAAATCGAAGCAGGAGTAACTCCTGATGATACCATTTTGGACAAATACATTAAACAACATCGTGAAGAAATCGAGGCTGATAAATTTGCAAACATTCAGGCTAAGAAAGAGGAACTTCAAAGTTTAGATGATTTGCTTCAAGATGCCAAAGAAACGGTTGAAGAAGAGACAGAACCAGTAGAAGAAGTCTCTGAATCAGAGAAGTTTGCTGAAGAAGAGGGAAAAGAAGGTCCAGAATTTATCCTCCCACCACTAGAAGAAACCTTGGTTATGGATAAAAACCTAGGGGGAGATGTAACAGAACCCCTTTCGGCTGAAGATGATGAAGCTACTCAAGAGGAACTTCAATCCCTGTCTCGCTCTGCTCAAGTAGAAGACGAACCACAGAACAAAAAAGTATGGTTTATCTTATCAGCAGTGGTAGCAGTTATTATTCTTATTTTAGGAAGTGGCTACTATGTCTATCGTCAAATCTCTCGCTCTTCACAAGAAATTCAGTCACAATCATCTGATGCTGGCTTGGTGAGTAACCAGGCGATTCTAGATCAATTCAATAGTTTATATGACACTTTTTATACTGACCAAAATAAGACTGCTTTAAAAAACAGTCAATTTGGTCAATTGAGTCAGCTTAAAGCCCTTTTGGACAAACTTGAAGGAGCAAGAGAACATACTCTCGTTAAGTCAAAATATGATAGTCTTGAAACACAAATCAAGGCAGTTCAAGATGTCAATGCTCAGTTTGAAACACCAGCTATCACGGATGGTGTCCTGGACACGAATGCTAAGGTTAAGGCAGATGCCAAATTTACCGAAGTTAAGACTGGTAATACAGAGATTGACAAACTGCTAGATAAGGCTATTAGCCTTGGTAAGAGCCAACTTTCAAGTTCTACAAGTTCAAGTAGTAGTCAAGCAAGCTCATCGAATCAAACAGAGTCAAGTTCAACTACTGAAAGTAATGCTAGCAACTCCACTAGCCCATCAACTTCCACTGGTGAATCTGCTTCGGCTAACAATATCCTTGATAGTGGATTATCAAGTGATGGCGTCAATCTACAAAGAGGTGTTAGCCGTGTTCCTTATAACCAAGCAGCTATTAATGATAGCAGTAATCCTGCTTGGGGATTTACGGATGGTGTTCTGGAGCAAATCCTTGCGACCTCACGTGCGCGTGGCTACATCACGGGTAACCAATACATTTTGGAACCTGTGAATATTGTTAATGGTAATGGCTATTACAATCTGTATAAACCTGATGGAACCTATCTCTTTACCCTTAACTGTAAGACAGGCTACTTTGTAGGAAATGGGTCAGGCCATGCGGATGACTTAGACTACTAGTCAAATTGTTACAAAATTCTTTCTTTTCACAGATAAACATGATAAAATAAAACATATTAAATAAGAGGAGTGTCACATGACAAAAGCTAACTTTGGTGTCGTAGGTATGGCCGTGATGGGTCGTAACCTTGCCCTAAATATCGAATCTCGTGGCTACACAGTAGCTATCTATAACCGTAGTAAAGAAAAAACAGAAGATGTGATTGCTTGCCACCCTGAAAAGAACTTTGTGCCAAGCTATGATATCGAAAGCTTTGTAAATTCAATCGAAAAACCACGTCGTATCATGCTCATGGTTCAAGCAGGACCTGGTACAG
>CAURIB010000178.1:0-3393 GCA_963524795.1 uncultured Streptococcus sp. | reverse complement strand
CTTAGCAGCTGAGAAGCCCATGTCTCCAGTGGAGAGAGCTACCACACGGTATGGAAGGTTCAGTTTTTGAAGGATATTTTCAGCATTGACAACCATTTTTTCCAATTCATCATATGATTCTTCTGGCTTGGCAAATTTCACCATTTCAACCTTATGGAATTGGTGCAAACGGATCAAGCCACGGGTATCACGACCGGCTGAACCAGCCTCTGAACGGAAAGATGGACTCATAGCAGTGAAGTAGATTGGAAGATCTTTCCCATCAAGGATTTCATCGCGGTAGTAGTTTGTCAAAGGAACTTCAGCAGTTGGAATGAGGACATAATTAGTATCGCTAAGTTCAAAAGTATCTTCCTTGAATTTTGGATATTGACCAGTACCAAACATAGAATCGTGGTTAACCATGTAAGGTGTGATGACTTCAGTATAGCCTTCTTTACCATGCTCATCCAACATAAAGTTGTAGATAGCACGTTCCAAACGAGCACCGAGGCCTTTATAGAAGAGGAAGCGAGCGCCCGTTACCTTACCACCGCGTTCCCAGTCAAGGATACCAAGGTCTTCACCAAGATCCCAGTGAGCTTTTGGTTCGAAGTCAAATTCGCGTGGAGTCCCCCAACGGCGAACTTCCACATTGTCATCTTCATCAGCCCCAACAGGAACACTGTCAGCTGGAATGTTTGGAAGAGTAGTTGTAAATTCTGTCAATTTAGCATCGATTTCTGCCAATTCAGCATCCAAGGCTTTAACCTCAGCAGATAGAGTTTGCATGGCAGCAATCTTGTCATCTGCATTTTCCTTGTTGCGCTTAGCTTGGGCAATCTCAGCAGAAACTGTGTTACGTTCTGCTTTTAAAGTTTCAACCTTGACCAAGATGTCACGACGTTTAGCATCGATTTCTTTCATCTCGTTCAAGATAGCAGCATCTACACCACGTGTAGCCAATTTTTCTGCGACAGCATCAAAGTCTGTACGAATACGTTTGATATCTAACATAAGAACTCCTTTATGAAAAAAGCACACCTGACAAAGCGTTGGAGTGGCAGGGCCACGGTTCCATCCAACTTCACAGGTGTGCACTTGATTCTGTATTTGATTTAAAACAACGGTAGAATTTCAATTAAATCCTCTATCTGCTCGCAGCACCCGCAGACTTTCTGAAAGAAGGAAGTAACCTACTTATCCGTTTCTATGATTATACTAAACTTTCTATTTTTTTGCAAATAGATTTTTGATTTTACGACCGATGATTTGGAGTAAGGTTGGAAGCTTCACAACCTTTTCATTTCCGATTTTTTCCCGAGCAATTTTAAGAATTTTTCCGGAGTCTTTTGAGGCAAAGAGGAATTTTCCTTGGTCTGTAAAAACTTCAAAATGACGACTAACCTTACGGCCTGAAACATTGGCTCCGATTTGATTAACGCTAGACCATGGGATTTGAATATAATCCTCAATATTGCGATCCGAGTAAAACTCCAAGGCTTGGTCTCCTACCAGAAATTTTCCAACTTTTCCTTGTATAGAGAGGTAAGAAGTTCCAGTAGTTTGTAAGTCAACGACTTTGTTGAGAGATTGTGCCATGTTTAGTCTTCCTTACTTTCACCGAAAAATGCTTGGTAGAGAGCCTTGATGGCAGCTTTTTCTTGGTCTTTTTGAACAACGAACATGATAGAAACTTCACTAGAACCTTGGGACATCATTTGGATGTTGATATTATTTTCAGACAAGGCACGAGTAGCTGTAGCAGTTACTCCGATATGGCGCTTCATTTTTTCTCCAACAATCATTATGATAGACAGGTCATGTTCGATTTCAGCGTGGTCAACTTCAGCTTTTTGAACTAATTGACGAAGGATTTCTTCTTCTTTGATAGGAGTTAATTCTCGTGAACGTAAAATGATAGATAGGTCATCGATACCAGTTGGCATATGTTCCCAACCAATATTCAGGTCTTCTAGAATTTGAAGCACTTTACGACCAAAACCAACTTCGCGGTTCATCAGGTACTTAGACATATTGATGCTGACAAATCCAGAATCACCAGCAATCCCCACTACTGGGAATTCATCACTGCTGTGTTTCAGAACGATGCGAGTACCTGGATGGTCAGGATTATTGGTATTTTTGATAACAAGAGGGATTTTTCCGCGGTAGGCCGGAAGGAGAGCTTCGTCATGGAGCACTGAGAATCCTGCATAGGCCAATTCACGCATTTCACGGTAAGTCAATTCAGGGATTGAGTGTGGTTTATGAATAATACCAGGATGGGCAGCAAAAATTCCGTCAACATCAGTAAAGTTTTCATAAAGGTCAGCCTTAACACCTGCGGCGATGATGGAACCTGTGATATCAGAACCACCACGGGAGAAGGTACAGATTTGATTCTCTTTAGTCACACCAAAGAATCCTGGGATAACTAGAACTTCTGTACCATTATTGAGCTCTTCGATTTTATCATAACTTGAAGGAATGATGCGAGCATTTCCAGGTTCGCTTGTAACAACAATACCAGCCTCTCGTGGATGAACATAGCGAGCTTCTAATCCATTTTGGTTAAAGTAAGCTGCAATGAGTTTAGCGTTGTTATTTTCTCCTGCAGCAAGGAAGGTATCGTAAAGAAATTCATTGTTTTCAATTGGAAGGGTAGCGAGAGTTCGGATACTTTTTGAGATTCGTTCTAAAACAGCTGGTTTAAGTCCTAGTTCGCTAACCATTGCAGCGTAACGATCGATAATCCAATTTTGACTAGCACTGATATCATTTCCTGCTACATAATCACGATAATATTTAATCAAAGCATCCGTAACCTTGGTATCTTTAGCATCGCGCTTTCCTGGTGCAGACACAACTACAAAACGACGTTCAGGGTCACTTTTTACAATGTTTAAAACCTTTTTCAATTGGCTTGCAGAGGCGAGTGAACTTCCTCCAAATTTTACAACCTTCATAAAAACTCCTCAGTTTGTATTTTATACGATTATAGCAGAAAGAAGGGCTTTTTTCAATCTGCAATAGGAAAGGCTACGTCTTATTAGAGGTCTGGACATGATTAGCTTAACTTAGTTATTTTTAGTATAGAAAAGACTATTTAAAAATCGGCTGATACACTTTTATACAATTTTTGCTTGTATAAATAAAAAGAAAAAGATATACTTTGAAGATAAAATAATTTAATCAGCTTTTTAAATTAAAGGAGTGACTATGAATCATATTATCTTTCAAATTCAAGACGATTTGGCAGTGATTACTTTAAATCGTCCCGAGGTGGCAAATGGTTTCCATATTCCTATGTGTGAAGAAATTTTAGAAGCACTGGAATTAGCTGAAAAAGACGATTCTGTTTCATTTGTTCTCATCAATGCTGATGGTAAGGTGTTTTATGTTGGTGGCGAT
>CAURIB010000177.1:0-3467 GCA_963524795.1 uncultured Streptococcus sp. | reverse complement strand
ATTCCATGGACCAAAGGGCGTCGGTTTCCTTTATGCAACCTCCCCAGATTTTGATAATCTCATCCATGGTGGGGATCAGGAAAGTAAGATGAGATCCAGTACGGAAAATCTCATTTCTATTGTCGGGATGGCAACCGCGCTTCAGCAAGCTACACTACATCAAGAAAAAAATTTCAACCAGGTTCAAAAACTCGGCCAGGAACTAGTCAATGGTTTAGCAGCCTTCGACTACTACGTAAATGCGAATGAGGATCATCTTCCATTTGTTTGGAACCTTGGCTTTCCGGGTGTCCAAAATGACGTTTTACTGATGCGACTCGATCTTGCTGGAATTTCTGTCTCTACAGGTTCTGCTTGTACTGCTGGTACAGTTCAACCCAGCCATGTCCTTAAGGCGCTCTATGGAAAAGATAGCTCACGCCTAAAAGAATCCCTTCGAATTAGTTTTTCAGAACTCAATACCATAGAGGAGGTTCAAGACTTCCTCACAAAACTTAAAGAAATTTTATCATAGGAGAACAATATGGCTTTTGAAACAAGTGTTTCATTGAAAGACTGCAAATATACCTATAGTCTACACCCAAATGTTAAAAAATATACCTTACGTGACAATACATTTGCTGTTACAAAAGTTGGAAATTACGAGTTAAATCGTTTGCTCGAAGCCGTTCCAAATAGCGGCGAAGGCTTCCTACTTAAAATCATTTTCAATAAAGATTTGACAGGTTTTAAGATCAATATTACAGACAAGTCTGGGCTTCGCCTGGTTAATATCTTTAAAAATCCAGAAAATGACATTATCCAACAAAAATTCTATTTCTTAATGGATAGTCTTGTCGAAAGAGAAATTTTCAACAAAACAGAGGCCTAATATGGTAACCCTAACTTATATCGATGCTTACCAAGTAGAACGAACGACTACTTATCCTGACCTTGCAGCCTGTATCCTAGCTTTTTCAGGCTGTGTAACCTTGCCTGACTCTTACTCAATCGTATCCATTGAATACAAGGGGGAAAAGCTCCCCTATATAGGACGAGTCGATGGACTTTATGCTTTTTTGAAAAAGGTAGAACAAGCTGAAAACTAAGCTGATGCTGATGGAACTCTCCATCGCCATCAGCTTTTTCTTTAGACAAAAATATTTTTGAAAAACCACTCTAGATAGTTGATTTTTTCACAATCTTCCTATACAATAAGAGGGAAAGGTTGTGATATTGTGAAACATGATAAAAATACTCCAATTCCACGCGCAACAGCAAAACGCTTATCGCTCTACTACCGCATTTTTAAACGCTTTAACTCTGAAAAAATAGAGCGCGCCAATTCCAAGCAAATTGCTGATGCAATTGGGATTGACTCTGCTACCGTTCGCCGAGATTTTTCTTATTTTGGTGAATTAGGAAGACGGGGATTTGGTTATGACGTAAAAAAACTGATGAACTTCTTTGCCGATCTCTTAAATGATAATGCCATTACCAATGTCGCTATTGTGGGGATCGGAAATATGGGAAGTGCGCTTCTCAACTATCGCTTCCACGAACGCAATAAGATGAAAATTGTCATGGCATTTGATCTAGACGATCACGAACTGATCAATACCAAAAGTAAGGATGGAATTCCTATTTACGGTATTTCCTCTATTAAAGAAAAGCTCAAACAAGAAGGCATTCAAACAGCTATTCTAACTGTTCCAAGCGTCAAGGCTCAAGAAGTGGCTAGCCTTTTGGTAGACGCTGGGGTTAAAGGGATTCTCAGCTTCTCACCAGTGCATCTGACAGTTCCTAAAGATGTCGTCGTCCAATATGTCGATCTCACCAGTGAATTGCAAACACTCCTTTATTTCATGCGAAAAAACGAAGAATAAAGACTTATACATTAACAAGAAAAGAGGCTGGGACAAAAGTCCTAGCCTCTCAATTATTTTTGGATTGTCGAGCAAGACGCAGTGGTTGAGTGGGCTCTACTACGCTGATTTCATCAGCTTTTACAGCCCTACTCAACTGTGCGGAGGTGGGACGACGAAATCGAATTCTAACGAATTACCGATTTCTGTCCCACTCTCTTTTTTATACCAAATAATCGGTTTCTTCACGGTAACTATAATAGTTTTCCTCAGATACAATCAAGTGATCTAGTAGTGTTAAGCCCATCACTTCACAGGCCTCTATGACTCGATGCGTTACTTCATCATCATTTTTACTTGGAAATACGGCACCAGATGGATGATTGTGAGCCAAAATGATGGAGGTTGCCATGTGCTTCAATGCATAATGCAGGATTTCACGTGGCTCCGCAATACTTCGATTCACTGTTCCAATAAAAATGGTCTGTTGATGAATAATTTCATTCTGCGTATTTAAATAGAGGGCAACCAGGTGCTCCTGTTTCTTATGGCCGATTTCCTGTTGAATTTTATGGGCCAATTTCTGGCTGCTCATGATCTGTTCAGAACTCATTAATTCATCTTTATGAATCCTTCGTCCAAACTCAATCACAGCCTGAAGTTCGATGGCCTTCACCCGACCAATGCCAGAGATTTCCTGTAGTTCCTCTAGGGTTAATTGACTTAACTCCTTTAAACTATTAACCGAACTCAAAAGACCTTGTGCAATCTCATAAACGCTTTTTTGCTTATTGCCTGTCCGCAAGAGAATGGATAGCAATTCTTGATGACTCAGCTTATCTACCCCTTCAGAAACCAAACGTTCTCTAGGAAGCAAAGATGGTTCAATAAATGATATGTCGTACATAATTTCCTCCTCACTTATTAATTCGTAATAAATGAAGAAAACGACAACCTTTCATTATTTACAGGCGATTTCTTGTTTCAAGTCATCTAACACTAAGACTTCATCTTTATTAAAGCGGATCTGGTAACCTGTTTGAACTTGTTCAAGCTCCTTTAAAAACTGTTGAATTTCACAGCGGATCAAGTACTCCTGACTCTGAGGAATGGCTTCTAAGGTTTGGTAGACTTGCTCTACTTCGTAGATTCCTTTCGTAATTAATCCATTTCGTGGAAAATCATTTATTAAGAGATTATAGAAATGATGCAAGAGATGATAAATTCGCTCTTTCGTCACTATTCTACCTCCTTATCATACTCTTTCTCCTCTATTATATACTGATTTTCCCTCAATATTATGACAAGTTCCTTACATAATATTACCAATCTCTTACAATTTTACAAGAATCCTTTAGTTATTTCATGCCATACTATAAAGAAAAAAGCCCCGGCATCTCTACCTCGGGCTTTATTTCTTAAAGTTGCATTTGATTATAAGACTTGCTGAATGAATTCAGGATGTCTTTTGGAGCCTTGTCATAGTCAACAGAGGTTTCCAAATTCCCTTTTACAATCGTACGGTAAGTCGCTGCAGCATCCTCACAAGTCACCAAGGTGATTTCATTGACACCTTCACGATCTTGAATGACATCTACACGGTCTGGAGTCACTGTCTCGACA
>CAURIB010000176.1:0-3511 GCA_963524795.1 uncultured Streptococcus sp. | reverse complement strand
TCTACATCGTCTGTTGCGTCCTCTACTCTGTGCCAGGCTTGCGGTTGAGCCATAGGATTATCAGCACCTGCTTCAAAGAGATGCACAGCTAAAACTTCCCCGTCTTCAGTCAACTCAATAAACTTGAGTGCCCCCTTCAAGACAGTAATTTTGCCCCAAGTTCCAACCTTGGTATTGTGTTTTCTTTGAACAGCTTCTGGCATGGTGTCTTTATTCCAGACAGGCATGCGTTTATAGGCGACTAGTTTTTCCATATTCTTCACTCCTTCTATCGATGGTTAACTGCTTTCATAACACGCGCAATGTCTCGGTCTTGCTCACGTCGTTTAATTGACTCACGTTTATCGTAATCGTGTTTCCCTTTTGCAAGCCCTAAAAGAAGCTTGGCATAGCCATCTTTGATGTAGACTTTAAGTGGAACCAGAGTCATCCCTGTTCCTTTTGTTTCCTGCTCTAACTTCTGGATTTGCTTTTTATGAAGAAGAAGTTTACGACGACGTTCTGGTTCCTGATTCCAGATATTGCCTTCCTCATAGGGTGCAATATGAACATTGCTCAACCAGACTTCTCCATTTTTTACTTGGGCAAATCCATCTTTAAGGTTAATTCGAGCAGCTCGAACACTCTTGATTTCAGTTCCTGTCAGGACCATTCCTGCTTCTAGCGTATCTACGATTGTATAGTCGTGGTGCGCCTTTTTATTTTGCGCGACGACCTTTCCCTCGCCCTTTGCCATGCTTGGCTCCTTTCTTTGCTACTTCCTTATAAAAAGGTTTCTTGCTCTTTTTCTTCTTGTCTTTTGGAGAATGCTTGCGCTTATCACTTGAGCGACCAACTTTTTTCTTGTCTTCTTTCTTATTAGAACGACGACCTCTATCCTTGCGGTCAGACTGTTTCAAACCTTTCTCAATGACATCAAATTCGCTTGGAATAAAGGAGAAATCAATCTCACCAGTCATCTTATCGGCTCTTTCAACACGAATACGAATCTGCTGTCCCACACGGAAGGTTGTCCCTGATTTCTCACCACGAAGGGTTAAATCACGTTCGTTAAAATGATAGAACTCTGGCAAATTGGTAATGTGAATTAAGCCTTCGACTGTATTTGGCAATTCAACAAAAAGACCAAATTTGACAATACTTGAAACGACAGCATCATACTCTGCACCAACGTACTCTTCCATGTATTCAGCTTTTTTCATAGCTTCGACTTCACGCTCTGCCTCGATGGCACGGCGCTCACGGTTTGAAGACTGGGTAGCAATCTCTGGAATGACCTGTTCAAAATGATCTGCTACATCCTTAGAACGTCCATAGTCACGAATCATCCGGTGAACAAGAAGGTCAGGATAACGACGAATTGGGCTGGTAAAGTGAGTGTAGTAGTCTGCAGCTAATCCATAGTGACCGTGATTATGCTCAGAATAACGAGCCTGTTGCATCGAACGCAGAAGCATCATGGACAATACATCCGCATATGGCTCGCCTTCAACAGCACTCATGATGTCTTGAAGGGCTTCCTGGCTTATCTCACTGGCAGTCCCATAGATTCGTAATCCAAAGCTTGAAGCGTAATCAATAAATTTCTGAACTTTTTCAGCTTTAGGCTCCTCGTGAATTCGATAAATAAAAGGAAGTTCCAGCTTGCTAAAATGCTCAGCAACTGTTTCGTTGGCAATCAGCATAAAGGACTCAATCATACGTTCAGCAACACCACGATGACGAAGTACGATATCAACTGGCTTGCCTTTTTTATCTACTAAAATCTTAGCTTCATTGGTATCAAAATTTAAAGCACCACGCTTAATTCGCATACTTTCCAAAGTCTCATGGAGCTTGGCCATAAGTTCGATACTAGGAACGATTTTCTTATAGGCTTGTCTCTTCTCCTCATCACCTGCTAGGATGTCATTGACATCACTATAAGTCATACGGAAACTTGTCTTGATAACAGTCTGAGTAATCGTATAATTACGAACACGACCATTTTTATCAATCTCCATAATAGCAGACTGAGTCAAGCGGTCCACTTGAGGGTTAAGAGAACAGATTCCGTTTGAGAGGCGCTCTGGCAGCATTGGAACTACACGGTCTGTCACATAGACAGAGGTCGCACGATTGAGAGCTTCCTTGTCAAGAGCAGAACCTTCCGTTACATAATATGAAACATCGGCGATATGAACTCCTAGTTCGATATTTCCATTTTTCAATGGTTTGATATGAACAGCGTCATCCAAGTCTTTTGCATCAGCTCCATCAATGGTAAAGGTAATTTGATCTCTTAAGTCCAGACGACCTTCCAGATCCTTCTCTGATGGCGCATCAGGAACCTTTTCTGCTTCTTTAAGAACAGCTTCTGGAAACTCGGACACAATATCCATTGATTCCAAGACCTCGAGGACATCAATTCCTGCATCTGTAGAATGTCCAACCACATCTAGGACACTAGCGACAAAGAAATCGTGTTTCTTACTTGGGTACTTATCAATAAAGACCTTGAGAACTTCTGTGCCTTCCAATTGAATGGCTGGCTTTTTAACATAGATTGGTTGACTAATCTTTTGATTTTTTGAACGGATGTAACCTGCATACTTTGGCTTTTCCTCATCAAGAACAATTTGACCAACAACCGTTGTCAAACTGTGTTCTAAAATATCGATAATCTTAGCTTCAGCTGCGGTTCCTTTTTGACGATCCGCAACCTTCTTGATTACAATTTCAACAGTATCGCCATCAATGGCATAGTTAACATCATTTTTCCCAACAAAAAGATCGTCTTCTTCGCCTTCAAGACTTACAAAACCGAACCCATTTTTATGAGCATGGAAAATTCCTTTCAGAGTAATCTCATGTTTTTTCTTCTGTTCTAGGGTTAAACTACCATCTTCTTCAAAGCGAATCTGGTGCTTACGTTCCATCAAGGAAAGAGTTTTGATTAACTCACGGAAGTCCTTTGAACCATCCTTCCCGAGAGCACTGGCCAAGTCATTAACTGTGACACTCCCCTTCTCTTGTAAATATTCTTTTATTTTATCTTTCATGTTTACTTTCTAGATTTATATTATTTTCTTTTTGGTGTAAAACCTTCTCAAACATCAATTAATACTCAATAAAAATCAAAGAGCAAACTAGAAAGCTAGGCGAAGGCAGTACTTGAGTACGACAAGCCGACGCTGACGTGGTTTGAATTTGATTTTTGAAGAGTATAAAAATAAAAATAGGCAAAGACCCAGTCCCGCCCATTATTTTCTTATCTACTTGATAATACCGTCAATGCTAAGGCAATGGCTAGCCAGAAAAAGACTAAAATTCCTGTCAAACGTTGCATCACAGCTTCAAAACCGCGCGCTTTGCTACGTTCAAACAAATCACCTGCACTGGCATCAAATACATTGCTAGATTGGTTTTTAGTTGGTTGCATGAAAATTGCAATCACAATCACAACAGATAATACTAATAAAATGGTTAATAATAGGTTATACATATCAAACTCCTTAAAATCCCTATTATT
>CAURIB010000175.1:0-3530 GCA_963524795.1 uncultured Streptococcus sp. | reverse complement strand
TGTCAGCGTGCATACCTTGTTGAAGAAGGTTCAAGTTGACTTCGGCATTTGCATAGGTAATAGCTGCGATAGCAGGCTCAACGATAGATGGACCATGGATACCAACAAACCAGAAGAAGGCAAAGGCACCAAAGATAATGGTAATACCTAGATAACCATCAGCAGCAGAGAATAATGGTGCAAAGAATTTACCAATTGATTCTGCAACGCTTGCACCAACAAATTGACGAGCGAGCAAGTCAAGAGCATAAAGAGAAACAACTGAAAGCGTAAACGGAATAACGTCTTTAAAGACTTGTGAGATATTCGGTGGAACTTCGTCAGGCATGCGAATAGTAACGTTGTTCTTCACACAAACCTTATAGATAGCTACAGTTACAAAAGCTGCCAGGAAGGCTGAAAGCAACCCTTTTGTTCCAAGGAATCCTGTCGCAAAACCACCCTCGATTGGGTCAGCTGCCAACATCAGCAAACCGACAATAGCTGCTAGGAGCGTTGACATATAGTTGATTTGGTTGGTTTTCTCCATACTACGATTGACGGAGTCTGTTAAAGATTTAGCAGTGGTACCAGCTACCAAGACTGCTAGAATCCCCATAGAGTAGCTGTAAGGTTTCATCAAAAGTGCTACTACTTCATCAGACCATTTAAAGCCCCAAGAGTTTGGTACAAAAGCAATCAAGATAAAAATACTTGAGAATAGAATAACAGGCATTCCAGCGATAAATCCATCACGAATAGCACGAAGATAGATATTTCGAGATAGTTTTTCAAAGAAAGGTTTTCCTTTCTCGATATAGGCAATTAACTTATTCATTATTTAGCTCCTCTTTTATAAAGTTCAATTAAATGATGCATCAAATCTTTTAGCAAGATTGTAGTCATCAGATGATCTTGGCCATGCATCATGGTCACGCTATAAGCCAAATCGTCACCAGCAGCTTCCTTGGTTAAAAGACTCGTTTGCGCGTGGTGAGCTTCTGCAATACAAGAACCAGCTTCCTCTACTAGGCTATCTGCTTTTGCAAAATCACCAGCTTCAGCAGCTTTCAGAGCTTCTAAGAGTTTTGAACGAGCATCGCCAGCATAGGCAACAATCTCAAAACCTAACAATGTTACTTCTTCTCTATTCATGATAGAATTCTCCTTATATAATTTTTAGTAAATGTTATGACAATAAACGTTGAATGTGTAGAACAAGATAAACTCGTTCACTCTTGTAGAGGTCAAGACCAGTTTCCTGTGCAATGACTTCATAAATTTTGCTACCAATCTCGAATGCTTCTGGATAGGTATTCTTTATATGTTCTTCCATATCGAGCAAGGATTGATTATCATCGCGACTACGATCCAGATAATCCAAGAAATAATTGAGATGAATCATAAAGCGATCGTAGAAATTATTATTTTCAGGTGTTCGCTGGATTTTATAACTCTTCAAAACGCTTTCAACTCTCTTTAAAATTTCCTTTCTCTTATCAATCGACTCAACAACTTCGACTTCATTTTCACCTTCTGCATTGATGAAGTGATAAGCGATACGAATGATCTCGTCTTCAGGAAAATTTTCTGTCAGTTTTTGACGATAAATTTCAAAAGCTTCTTGTGCAATTTGAAAAGCGATAGGATACTTGGCAGAAATATCAGGCAAGTTACTATCCTTATAGCGTCCTTGACCAATAGCCTGATAAGAACAATAGATATGATCTGTCAGAGTGACGTATAGATACTCTTGGACAGGATATTGATATTTTTTAGAAAGATTATCAATTATCTCATAAGTGACCGTAATAAAATCAAGCGGTACATCCTTGAGAAGAGCCATAAAATTTTCTCGCGACTCTTCTGTTTTCATTCGGAAAACTTTTTCAACCTGATTCTCAGAAATCAAATCTCCCTTCTTCTTACCGAACGAAATACCCTTACCAATTACGATCAACTCCTCTCCCTTACTATTACGCACGAGAGAAACATTGTTATTCATTGGATTTAATATCCGATACATGGCAACCTCCTTGCCCTATTATTTAAGTTTTGTGAGCATAAAAAATGACCACAAATGAACTCAAAAAATATACATCTGAGTCATCTGTGATCATGCCTAATATTACTTAGTAACACTCACTTTGTATTAACTTGTGGCTTTAGTATATCACAAGATTTTTATTTTGTAAACCTTTACATACAACTTTTTTTAAAAGTTTTTTTACTAGGTTTTAGGACATAAAGGGGGAAGTTTACACACGTTCAGTCCAAGAAGTAGCTGTTGTTTGAAGTACTTTATTAAGTTCATCAATGTTTTCAAATCCAGTTGTACGAAGCCATTCGCGAGCTGCTGCTTCACCATCTTTGATGTAAGCTTCAACTGATCCAGCCCATGTTGCACGTCCACAAAGAACTCCGTTGAAGTTTGCGCCTGATTCGTGGGCAAAGACAAGAGTTTCTTGGAAAAGCTTAGCAGATACACCTGCACTCAAGTAGATGTAAGGAAGATTAGTAGCTTCGTCTTGGGCTTTGAAGAATGCTGCTGCTTCTTCACGTGTATGAACAACTTCACCTTCAGCAAAGCCTTCAACGTACTTAACGTTAACTGGAACTTCTACTTTCAAGACATCGATGTTAAAGCGTGGATCTGAGAATACTTTCATCGCACCAATAACCTTGTGTGGTTTCACTTTAGCGTATTCAGCAGAACCTGCGTCAGCAATCTTTTCATCGTAGGCAAGGATTTCAAGGAAGAATGGAATGTCTTCAGCCACACACTCAGAACCGATACGTTCAATGTAGGCTTGTTTTTGTTGGTTGAGTTCGTCAGAGCTATCTACGTCATAGTAAAGCAAGAACTTAACAGCATCTGCACCTTGTTCTTTGATACGTTTTGCAGACCAAACATCCAAGCAGTCTGGCAAGCGTTTTGTGCTTGTTGTATCGTATCCAGTTTTCTCATAAGCAAGGAGAAGACCTGCTTTTTCATCAAGAGCTTTAGTCGCTGGAAGTCCATACTCAGGGTCAAGAAGCATTGATGAAGCGTATTTAGTCAATTCATCCGCTACCAAGACTTTAAGTTCTTCCATTTGAGCAACTGTTGGCTCTTCTGTCTGGTATTGAGCCATAAGGCGTTTCAAAGCACCACGTTGGTCAAAAGCAAGAGCTGAGATGATACCATTTTCATCAGAGAGTTTTTCCAAACATGCACGTTTATTTTCTGTTAAAACCATTTTATACCTCTTTCACTACTAGTTGGTCATATAGACCTTGATAGTTAGCCATATTGACATGACCGGTCATTTTTTCTTGAGCATTTAGCATACCAAGGACATTCGCCTTAGTCAGTAATTCTTGATCAGATTCTTTATGGAACAATCCTGATGCAATACCTGCAACGGTTGAATCACCTGACCCAACTGGGTTTACAACTTGGATTTTTGGAATATCTACTTTATAGAAAGTATCCCCGTGTTTTGCAAAAGCACCATTAGCACCTAAGGAAACGATAATCCACTCGATTCCATCAAATAGTGGTTCTTGAA
>CAURIB010000174.1:0-3605 GCA_963524795.1 uncultured Streptococcus sp. | reverse complement strand
ACTAGGAAACAAAATAGAAATTAGGTAGCTAGATGTCATCAAAAGTTATTGTTACAATTTTCGGTGCAAGTGGGGATTTGGCCAAACGTAAGCTCTACCCTTCACTTTTTAGACTTTATAAATCAGGTAATCTTTCTGATCATTTTGCTGTTATTGGAACGGCTCGTAGACCTTGGAGCAAGGAATACTTTGAATCAGTCGTTGTCGAATCTATTTTAGACTTGGCAGATAGTGTGGAAGAAGCTCAAGCATTTGCGAGTCATTTTTACTATCAAAGTCACGATGTTAATGACACTGAGCACTACATCGAATTACGTAAACTTCAGGCTGAATTAAACGAAAAATATCAGACTGAGCACAATAAACTCTTCTTCCTCTCAATGGCACCTCAGTTCTTTGGTACCATCGCTAAACACCTCAAATCAGAGCAAATTGTTGATGGTAAAGGCTTTGAACGTTTGATCGTTGAAAAACCTTTTGGAACAGACTATGAAACTGCAAGCAAACTAAACAAAGAACTCCTAGCTACTTTTAACGAAGAGCAAATCTATCGTATCGACCACTATCTTGGTAAGGAAATGATTCAAAGCATATTTGCCATTCGTTTTGCCAATATGATCTTTGAAAATGTTTGGAATCGGGAACATATTGATAATGTGCAAATTACCTTTGCAGAACGTCTAGGTGTTGAAGAGCGTGGTGGCTACTATGATGAGTCTGGCGCCCTTCGTGATATGGTTCAAAACCACACACTTCAGCTTCTGTCACTCCTTGCTATGGACAAGCCTGCTAGCTTTACAAAGGATGACATTCGCGCAGAGAAAATCAAGGTCTTCAAGAACCTTTACCACCCTACAGATGAGGAACTTAAAGAGCACTTCATCCGTGGTCAATATCGTTCTGGTAAAGTTGATGGCATGAAATACATCTCTTACCGTAGCGAACCAAATGTCAACCCAGAATCAATGACAGAAACCTTTGCTTCAGGTGCCTTCTTTGTAGATACCGACCGCTTCCGTGATGTACCTTTCTTCTTCCGTACAGGTAAACGCCTAACTGAAAAAGGAACACACGTGAACATTGTCTTCAAACAAATGGATTCAATCTTTGGAGAACCTTTAACACCGAATGTTCTGACCATCTACATCCAACCAACAGAAGGATTCTCACTTAGCCTAAACGGTAAAGAGGTTGGTGAAGAGTTTAAGCTTGCACCTAATTCGCTTGATTACAGAACAGATGCGACTGCAACGGGTGCTTCACCAGATCCATATGAAAAACTTATCTATGATGTTTTGAACAATAATTCAACTAACTTTAGCCACTGGGATGAAGTGAGTGCATCATGGAAATTGATTGACCGTATTGAGAAGCTTTGGGATAAAAACGGTGCTCCACTCCATGGCTACAAGGCTGGTAGCATGGGACCTCAAGCTAGCTTTGAACTCCTTGAAAAATACGGTGCTGAGTGGACTTGGCAACCAGATATCGCCTATCGTAAAGATGGTCGTTTAGAATAGAAAAAAATATCCTGCAAGAATTCTTGCAGGATTTTCTTTTATATCAAACCTTCTAGAAGGCCTTTCATAAAGTTCTCAGAATTGAATTCACCGATATCATCGATTTTTTCACCAAAACCAATCAACTTAACAGGAATATTGAGTTCCTCACGGATAGCCAGAACAACACCACCTCGGGCAGTTCCATCAATCTTGGTTAAGACAATTCCTGTAACAGGAGTAATTTTTGAAAACTCTTTGGCTTGTACAAGAGCGTTTTGACCTGTTGAGGCATCCAGAGCTAGGAAGGTTTCATGCGGAGCTTCTGGCACAACACGTTTAATGATACGACCAATTTTTTCCAACTCTGCCATCAAGTTTTCCTTGTTTTGTAAACGGCCAGCTGTATCAATCATCAAAATGTCAACACCTTCTGCTACTGCACGTTCCATCCCATCAAAGACAACACTAGCTGGATCTGCTTTTTCAGGTCCAGTAACCACAGGAACATCTACACGACGACCCCATTCTGCTAGCTGAGCTACCGCACCAGCACGGAAGGTATCTGCAGCAACAAGCATGACTTTCTTGCCAGCTTGTTTGTAGCGGTGAGCTAATTTACCGATTGAAGTTGTTTTCCCGACACCATTAACACCTACAAAGAGCATGACTGTCAAACCATCTTGGAAGTTAATGCTTTCATTGTATTGTCCATCTTTTTCGTAAAGCTCTACCAATTTTTCGATGATCACACGACGGAGGACATCTGGTTTCTTGGCATTTTCAAGTTTTGCTTCATAGCGCAATTCTTCAGTGAGATTTGAAGCTACCTGTACACCAACGTCACTCATGATTAAGAGTTCTTCTAGTTCTTCGAAGAATTCTTCATCAACAGAGCGGAAGTTAGCAAAGAAAGCATTCAAACGAGCTCCAAAGCCCGTACGAGTTTTCTTGAGACTGCGGTCATATTTTTCCTGTACAGTCTCTTGAACTTGAGGAATTTCTTCGATTACTAGATCTTCTTCCACTTCTTCAAAAAACTCTGTTTCTGCTTCGTCTGATTGAGGCTGAACAATTTCTTCGTTGTCACTATCATTTGAAGGAATCTTTTCAACATGAGTCGATTCCTCTTGAGGACTATCTGCTTCTTGGACTTGATTTAACTCTTCTTGAGAAACCTTCACTTCGTCAACTGATTCGACAATAGTTTCTTCGTCAACCTCTGCTTTAAATAAGTCTTCATCATTTTCTTCGGCTACGACAGTCCCATCTTGCTCTTTGACTTCGGTATTTTCAGATTCTAGCGTCTCAGTTTGCTGGCTATCATCCGATAAATCAATGTTTTCTAGAGCTTCTTTGACAACTTCTTCGATTTTTGGTTCTTCTTTTCTCCCAAATAAACGGTCAAATAATCCCATTCTTTAGTTCTCCTTCAGTACATATTTTTCAATGGCCCAGGCAACAGCTTCCTCGTCATTGGTCATAGGGGTTACTATATTTGCAACTTCCTTGACCTCGGGCACAGCATTTTGCATAGCAACTCCGAGTCCTGCCCATTCAATCATGGAAAGGTCATTGGCCTCATCTCCACAAGCCATCACTTGACTTTGGTCAATTCCTAGATGGTCGATCAATTTAGCTAATCCAGTAGCCTTATGAACGTTCTTTGGTGACCATTCCAAAAGCATGTCGCGAGATTTGAAAATTTCATAATTGTTAAACAAGTCTGGTGAAATATTAGCAATTGCGGCATCCAGTGGTTCTTGGGCAAAAGCGGTCACACACTTGTTGTAGGTCATCTGACTAGACAAATCTCCAAAGTCAATTGGAACAAAAGTCAGAGCAGGATTAAATTTAGCATACAGACTCTCTTGATCTGATTGGATTTGGTAAACTGTACCTTCTGAAATGGCATCTAAAGGAATGCCTAGTTTTTCAGTTTCCTCGTAAATACGTGTCACATCATCAATAGAGAATACTGTCTTATCGAGGATCTCACCTGTATTTTTCTGAACCAATCCACCATTAAAGGTGATAGTATACTCGTCATCATGGCCGTCTGTTCCAAGCTCTTTAAGGAAGAAATCCATAGCCTTGAGAGGACGT
>CAURIB010000173.1:0-3616 GCA_963524795.1 uncultured Streptococcus sp. | reverse complement strand
GGCGTGTCCAGTAATCTCCGCACTCCTCAGCTCGCCATCTTCGGCTCTCTCAAAGACTGCTTGTATCATGTGTTCTCCTTAAAATTAAGCGTTGATTGCGTTGATGACAACTTTAGTATATGGTTGACGGTGACCTTGTTTACGGTGGCTACCTTTTTTAGGTTTGTACTTGTAAGTAACAACTTTCTTTTGTTTTCCTTGTTTTTCAACAGTTCCAACTACAGTAGCTCCAGCAACAAGTGGAGTTCCGACAACAGTGTTTTCACCACCAACAAGAACAACTTCGTTAAAAGTAACTTCTTGACCAGCTTCAACGTTCAATTTTTCAACGTAAACTGCTTGACCAACTTCAACTTTAACTTGTTTTCCGCCAGTTTTGATAATTGCGTATGTGCTCATTATGCACCTCCTATGATTTTTTGGGGTTTCCCCGTATTTTTGTGAAGACTCGCCTAGCATCGTGGGACGAACCACTTAAAAGAAGAGCTCTCAGTATAATAAAGAATAAACTAGGAATTGCGCCGAAGACATAACTTATGTTAGGCGAGGCAATAATGACGAAGTTTAAATTTGTAATACGACGAGCAACGATGTTCGTGCGGTTGCACAGGACTGTGCATAGTCAACTCTACAAGTATAGCACGATTCCTATTTTTTGACAAGCATTTATCATCAAAATTAAGCTTTTTCTCCGACTTTTTTCCTCCAATTAGCAAAAAGCATACTTAGATAAAAAATACTCATCATGATTGGAATTCCTAAAATTGTTTTTTCTTCATAAAAAATACTTAGATAAGCTGAGACAACAACTCCAAGAACAAAACTCGATAGCAAACTAACAAAGATTAGACCTTCTCGCAAAAAGGGAGTATGTTTGGTTCGAACATAGTCCCCGAAGGCCAGCATCGTTCGTTTAATATTGCCCGTCATAAAAGCATTATTATAAGCAATGCCCGAAACTTCACCGAAGGCTGTTGTCACAAGTCCCATACAAAAGGCCAGGGGAGGAACAATGTAAATATTATCAACTGTCAGGGGGACAAAGCCGATGACTATAGATAAAATTGCTAGTGGAATAAGGGATAGAATTGGTTTTCTTACAATCCTCAACTTTTCTTTATAGACTGTCAAAAGGAAGACACCCACCATGAAGGAAATCAAGGTCATTACCTTGGCACTGGCATCTGAAACATTATCCTGAATGAGACCAACGGAAAGGAAAACGACATTCCCCGTTTGACCTGCAACTAGAGTATTCCCACGTATGATAAAGGTATAGGCATCTACATAACCCGCACAAAAAGTCAAAAAAAGCGCCAATCTTTTTGAATGACGAGAAATTTTTCTCATAGGTAATAATCTCATACTACACTCCTATTTTTTCTGAATCTATTGTACCATTTTTTGAGGAAAATTCGAAGTGTCAAATAAAAGAATTGTCTCCCTTTGGCTAGTTTAGTCTATCTGTGATATAATGAAAGCAGTCATTACTTGTAGAAAAGGAGATTTCATGCTAAAACTTGGTATTATCGGTACTGGTGCAATCAGTCACCACTTTATAGAAGCTGCTCATACTAGTCAGGAATTCCAGTTAGTGGCTGTTTATTCAAGAAAGCTCACGACTGCTCAGCAATTTACCCGTCCTTATCAAAATGTTAGTCTATTTGATAATTTAGAGGATTTCTTCCAATCTGAATTTGATGTTGTCTATATCGCAAGTCCAAATTCTCTACACTTTACTCAAGCTAAGGTCGCTTTATCTGCTGGCAAGCATGTTATCCTTGAAAAACCAGCTGTGACTCAACCCCAAGAATGGCAAGAGTTAATTCAAATAGCTCAGGAGCATCACCGTTTTATCTTTGAAGCAGCAAGAAACTATCACGAAGATGCTTTTGCTACAATTAAAGACTTTCTTGCAGACAAGCAAGTTTTAGGGGCAGATTTTAACTATGCCAAGTATTCTTCTAAGATGCCAGACCTTCTTTCTGGAAAGACTCCAAATGTATTTTCAGACCGTTTTGCTGGTGGGGCTCTCATGGACTTGGGGATTTATCCGATCTATGCTGCGGTTCGCTTGTTTGGAAAGGCACTTGATGCGACCTATCAAGCTCAGCAACTTGACAACACCATTGATTTAAATGGAGATGGTATCTTATCTTATCCTGAATATCAAGTCCATATCAAGGCTGGTAAAAATATTACTTCTAATCTGCATTGTGAAATATATACAACAGATGGAACCTTGACACTTAACACTATTGAGCATATCCGCTCTGCTATTTTCACTGATCATCAAGGTAATGAAACACATCTTCCTATTCAGCAGGCACCTCATACCATGACTGAGGAGGTCGCTGCTTTCGCGAACATGATCAAACATCCAAACCTAGAACTTTACCAAGCTTGGCTAGATGATGCAACACACGTCCATAAGCTACTTTACACCATGCGCCAGACTGCTGGCATTAGATTTGAGGCAGAAAAATGAAAAACAAACTACCTACCGAATGGCTGGAACTCCTTGACCAACTCGGTTTCCAAGAATTTACCCCCATTCAAACTCAACTTTTTGAGCCTATAACAGACGGTGAAAATCTTCTTGGAGTCAGTCCAACTGGTACAGGTAAAACTTTAGCTTATCTCCTACCAAGTCTTCTTCGTCTCCAAAAGAAAAAAGCGCAGCAACTATTGATTTTAGCACCAAATACTGAACTGGCTGGTCAGATTTTTGAGATAACTAAAACTTGGGGTGAAGCAATTGGCTTGACTGCTCAACTCTTCCTTTCTGGTTCGAGTCAGAAACGTCAAATCGAACGACTTAAAAAAGGCCCAGAAATCCTTATTGGAACTCCTGGTCGCATCTTTGAACTGATCAAATTGAAAAAAATTAAGATGATGAATGTGGAAACGATCATTCTTGACGAGTTCGATCAGTTGCTAGATGATTCTCAAATTCACTTTGTTGAGAAAATCACTCACTACGCACCTCGTGACCACCAACTCATCTATATGAGTGCCACTACCAAGTTTGACCAAGATAAGATTGCGCCCAACACGCGCACCATCGACCTCTCTAATCAAAAGTTGGACAATATTCAACACTTCTACATGCAAGTAGACCAACGACACAGAGTAGATATGCTTCGTAAACTAGCACATGTCGAGGATTTCCGCGGCCTAGTCTTCTTTAACAGCTTGTCAGACCTTGGAAGTGCAGAAGAGAAATTACAGTATCGCGATGTTTTAGCTGTTTCACTAGCTAGCGATGTCAATGTTAAGTTCAGAAAAGTTATCTTAGAAAAATTCAAAGATAAGCAACTAACACTGCTTCTTGCGACAGACCTTCTAGCTCGTGGTATCGACATTGATAGCTTGGAATGCGTGGTTAACTTTGACGTTCCTAGAGATATGGAAACCTACACTCACCGCGCTGGCCGTACTGGACGTATGGGCAAAGAGGGCTATGTAATCACGCTTGTAATACATCCCGAAGACATCAAAAAGCTGAAGAAATATGCAAGTGTACGTGAAATTGTCTTGAAAAATCAAGAACTCTATATCAAATGAGAGTGGGACAGAAATCGGTAATTCGTTAGAATTCGATTTCGTCGTCCCA
>CAURIB010000172.1:0-3672 GCA_963524795.1 uncultured Streptococcus sp. | reverse complement strand
GACCAGCTTTTGCATGAGAAACCCAGCAAGGATTGACACAAACACTGGCAAAATCAAAGTCTTTAGCTTCAGATAACAAACGATTAATTTGTTCTTCTGTCGCATCTTGCTTCAAAAGCGTATGATCAATGTATTTATTTAGTTTCATTTCGTTTTTTCCTTAAATTAGGAGATGATTTCAATGATTTCACGCGTTTTGATCGCTTCATCACTTATCTTAATTTTAACATAATTTTGGAAATCTGTAACTAGTTCCGGAGAAATTTTCCCATTTGTATATACTTTTGCGACAATTTCACCCTGTTTGACCGAATCTCCCACTTTCTTCTCAAAAACGATACCTGTCTCATAGTCAAGAGCATCTGTTTTAACTGCACGACCAGCACCCAATCTCATAGCATAGAGACCAAATTCCATGGCTGGAAGTTCTGCGATAATACCATCCTCCTGAGCAGGAATGTCAACTACATGGTCAACTTTTACTGGACGATAGAGGTCTTCTAGGTCTCCTCCCTGAGCTACAACCATCTCTTCAAATTTCTGGAGTGCCTTACCATTTTCAAGATGTTGCCTTACTTCCTCGACAGTTTTTTCAACATTTGCTAAAGAAAGCATAATCTGAGCTAGCTCGCAGATAAAGTTGCTGATATCTTCGCGTCCCTTACCTTTAAGAATTTCCAGTGCTTCTAGTATTTCCAAGCGGTTTCCAATGGCACGTCCCAAGGGTTGACTCATGTCTGTAATAACTGCTACTGTCTTACGACCTACCGCCTTACCAAGGTTTACCATGGTTTGAGCAAGTTGGCGTGCCTCGTCAACTGTTTTCATAAAGGCACCTTCACCCACTGTTACATCAAGTAAGATAGCATCGGCTCCAGCAGCAATTTTTTTGCTCATGACCGAACTAGCAATCAAGGGAATGGTATCTACTGTTGCCGTCACATCACGAAGGGCATAGAGCAGTTTATCAGCCTTAACTAGTTGATCAGACTGACCAATAACTGAGACCCCAATATCTTGAACTTGTTTGATAAATTCATCCTGACTTCGTTCAATCTGAAAACCTTTGATGGATTCCAATTTATCAATTGTACCACCCGTGTGACCTAATCCCCTTCCGCTCATTTTAGCCACTGGGACATCAAAACTGGCTACCAAGGGTGCTAGGATTAAAGTTACCTTGTCACCAACACCACCCGTAGAGTGTTTATCAACCTTGACACCATCTATAGCTGACAAATCAAACTCCTGACCTGTCTTAACCATATTCATAGTTAAATCAGAAATTTCTCTCGTGGTCATTCCTTGGAAGTAAACTGCCATGGCAAATGCTGACATCTGGTAGTCAGGAACAGCCCCTGCCACATAGCCTTCAATCAACCATTGGATTTCGTTCGAACTAAGTTCTTGCCCGTCCCTTTTTTTCTGGATTAGATCTACTGCTCTCATTCTTTCACACTTCTAAGGATATAATATCCCTTATCTTTTTTTACAATCTCGCAATTGCCAAATACATCTTCCATCTTACTTTTGGCACTAGGAGCTCCTTGTTTCTTTTGGATGACAATGGTCAAATCTCCACCATCAACAAGATAATCAATACTTTTCTCGATGATTTCATGAACGACCTGCTTGCCTGCACGAATGGGCGGATTCGAAATTACATGGTCAAATTGTCCTTCTACCTGCTCATAAATATTAGACTGGAAGATAGTCGCTTGAACCTTGTTTTTTACTGCATTTTGCTGGGCTAAATCCAGAGCACGATTATTGATATCCACCATAGTTGCTTGGGCACCATATGCTTTAACCAAAGACAAACCTATCGGACCATAGCCACAACCAACATCAAGAATTTTTTCACCTTTTTCAATATCTAAACATCTTAACAACAACTGACTTCCAAAGTCAATCATTTTTTTACTAAAGACACCAGCATCTGTCAAAAAGGTCATCTTTTGCCCAAGTAGCTCAACTCTAAGCTCATGAACATCATGGGCTGCATCTGGATTTTCTGCATAATACATTTTACTCATGATACTATTTTACCATAAAAATAAGTTATTTGTAAATCGTTTTCAAAGGTATCAAGCCCTTAAATCATGTTGTATTTCCACAAAAATAATATAAGTTCTGATTAGCATTAGGGCCCTAGTAAAAAGCTCCCTACTGCCATGGTAATCGGAAAAGCAAAGATACAAGCTAAACCAAAAAAGAAGAGCCAGCACTTTCTTTTAAAGAAAGCTAGCACAAGGTAGCCAAGTCCAATGAGTGGCAATAAGATAAAAAGGACAAAAGTAGTCCAGTTATAGGAGTAAGGTCCTATTGAAAAGGAGAAATTCACCCAGTTTGGTGATAACCATAAAACAACTACAAATAGGCTGATCAAAACCAAGATCTTATCTCTTAATCTCGTTTTCATCTTAGCACCTCCTTTATAGGTTTTCCACTTTATATTTTAACAAAGAAAGCGCTTTTTCTCAAATGGTCGGATGTCATTCTTTCGAAAATATGGTATACTAAGATATCAAACGAGGATTTAGTATGACCAACGAATTTTTACATTTTGAAAAGATAAACCGCGAAACTTGGCAATCCCTGCATCGCAAATCCACACCGCCATTAACTGAGGAAGAACTGGATTCTATCAAAAGTTTTAATGACCAGATTAGTCTTCAAGACGTTACAGATATCTATCTGCCACTGGCACATCTGATTCAGATTTACAAACGTTCCAAAGAAGACCTTGCCTTCTCAAAAGGCATTTTCCTTCAAAGAGAGAGCAAAAAACAGCCCTTTATTATTGGAGTTTCAGGAAGTGTCGCTGTCGGTAAATCAACCACTAGTCGTCTCTTGCAAATTTTGCTTTCTCGTATCGTTCCTGAAGCAAGTGTTGAGCTAGTTACTACGGATGGTTTTTTATACCCAAATAGTGTCTTAATTGAGCAAGATATCCTCAACCACAAGGGTTTTCCTGAGAGCTACGATATGGAAGCTTTGCTTAATTTTCTAGACCAACTCAAAAATGGTCAGGATGTTGATATACCTGTTTATTCCCATGAAATTTATGATATCGTGCCGGGTCAAAAACAACGAGTAGAAGCTGCTGATTTTGTCATTGTTGAGGGAATCAATGTGTTCCAAAATCCACATAATGCCCGTCTCTATATTACTGATTTCTTTGACTTTTCAATCTATGTCGATGCCGCTGTCGAAGACATTGAAAGTTGGTATTTGGATCGATTCTTAAAACTCCTTAGCTTTGCTCAAGATGATCCAGGCAACTATTACTACCGTTTCACTCAACTTCCTCTTAGTGAAGTCAAGGATTTTGCTCACCAAGTTTGGACCAGTATCAACCTCACCAATCTCCAAAATTACATTGAACCGACACGAAATCGTGCCGAGGTCATTCTCCATAAATCTAAAAATCACGAAATTGATGAAATTTACTTAAAAAAATAATTTTCCCTTGTCAAAACGTAAGTTTTCAGATATAATGGTATAGTTAGTAAAAATGGAGGTAAGAACATTGGCAAACATTAAATCAGCTATCAAACGCGCTGAATTGAACGTTAAACAAAACGAAAAGAACTCAGCTCAAAAATCAGCTATGCGTACTGCTATCAAAGCTTTTGAAGCAAACCCATCTGAAGAACTTTACCGTGCTGC
>CAURIB010000171.1:0-3674 GCA_963524795.1 uncultured Streptococcus sp. | reverse complement strand
TCGGTACTTCTATTGATGAATCAATGAAAGATGAAATCCGTGTAACTGTTGTTGCTACTGGAGTTCGTCAAGATACAGTCGAAAAAGTTGTAGCGCCACAACCAAGACAAGCGTCATTCCGTGAACCAGTAAAATCTGGACATACACACACTTATGACCGTCATTTTGATTTGGCAGAAACAGCTGAACTTCCAACTCCTTCACAACGTCACACTGAAGCGCCTAAAGCATCAGCTTTTGGTGACTGGGACTTGAGACGTGATTCAATTGTTCGTCAAGGTGAATCAGTCGTATCGCCAGTTGGACGTTTCGAAGCACCAGCTTCTGACGAAGATGAGTTGGAAACACCACCATTCTTTAAAAACCGTTAATAGAGATGGATTTAAAAGAAAATACAAATCAGGTATTTCAACAGGTTACAAAAGCAATTCAAGAAACCGGCCGTGAAGACGGTTCGGTTTCTGTAATTGCCGTAACAAAATATGTTGATATTGCAACTGCAGCAAATTTGATTGACCAAGGAGTCAAACACATCGGTGAAAACCGTGTTGATAAATTTCTTGAAAAGTATCATGCTTTAAGTGATAAAGATGTTACTTGGCACTTGATTGGTAGCTTACAAAGAAGAAAAGTCAAGGATATCATTCCTTATGTTGATTATTTTCACGCTTTAGATTCTTTGAAATTGGCCCAAGAGATTCAAAAACGTGCCGATCGAACAGTTAAATGTTTTTTGCAGGTCAATATTTCTGGAGAGGAAAGCAAGCATGGTTTTTCAAAAGAAGAACTATTGACAGTCTTGCCAGACTTGTCTAGCTTGGATCAAATCGAGTATGTTGGTCTCATGACCATGGCTCCCTTTGAGGCCCAAACAGAAGAGTTGCAAAAAATCTTTAAAGAAACGCAAGAGTTGCAACAATACATTCGTGAACAACAATCCCCCAATATGCCAATGACAGAACTAAGTATGGGAATGAGCCGTGACTATAAAGAAGCGATTCAGTGTGGCTCAACTTTTGTTCGAATTGGTACAGCATTTTTTAAATAGGAAATAATCATGTCATTAAAAGATAAATTTGATAAATTTATAGATTACTTTACAGAAGATGGAGATGAAGTTGCTTCAGAAGTTGTAGCTGCACAACCTGAACGTTCACTAGCTTCGGTTCCTCAAAAAAGAGAATTGCCACAGCAAGCTGCTGCTCAAGAATCTTCTCCAGTTGAGGCAAAAGAGAAAAACATTACAAAACTTCATGCACGTCAGCAACAACTAGCGATGGAAAGCCATCGCTCTACTGAAAAAGTAACCATCGATGTTCGTTACCCACGCCGTTACGAAGATGCAACAGATATTGTTGATTTGTTGGCTGGAAATGAAAGTATCTTGATTGACTTCCAATATATGACTGAAGTTCAAGCTCGTCGTTGTTTGGATTACTTGGATGGAGCACGTCATGTCCTTGCTGGTGAGTTAAGAAAAGTAGCGAACACAATGTATCTTTTGACACCAGTAGGTGTTGTGGTAAACATTGAAGATATTCGTTTGCCAGAAGAAGCTCAAAGCGAAGAGTACGATTTTGACATGAAGAGAAATAGAGTACGTTAATGTTTCTAATAATTCGTTTTATCCAAAATGCTACAGATATCTATTCACTGATACTTGTAGCTTTTGCTCTATTATCATGGTTTCCAAATGCCTATGACACACAGTTGGGGAAATTTTTAGAGGCTTTGTGTAAACCAATTCTTGAGCCTCTAAAACGTCTACCTCTTCAAATCGCAGGTTTGGATTTCTCTGTTTGGATTGCCCTAATTCTCTTACGCATGATTAGCCGCTATCTCATCAATTTGCTGGTCGTATTATGAGCAAGGAACTTTACCAACATTTCGCAACGGAGGATATTCCATTCATCGATAAGGGCTTGGAATGGTTGAGTCAAGTTGAGGAACACTATGCGCCGATTTTATCTCCTTTTATAAATCCTCACCAAGTATTTATCTTGGAAACTTTGGGAAATAATAGAGGGATAAAAGTCTTCTCTAGTACGAGTTATATCTCTTCGGAATACGCTAGGGTTATTTTAGCGCCCGATTACTTCACGCCAAGTTTGGAAGATTTTGAAATGACCTTGCTTGAGATCGTGTATCCCAGCAAGTTTCAGCAACTGACCCATTCAAAGATATTGGGTACAGTTCTCAATCGACTAGGTATTGACCGTAAGTTATTCGGAGACATTCTGGTGAAAGAAGATACAGCCCAAATTATTGTTGATCAAAGGTTTACTACTCTTTTCCAAGATGGAATTCAAAAGATTTCCAAGTTGCCTGTAAGTTTAGTAGAACGTCCTTTTTTAGATATGATAGAATCCAAAGATGACTATCAAGAAAAAGAAGTCTTGGTTTCAAGTCTTCGTCTGGATACCTTCTTATCTAGCATATTGAAATTATCTCGTTCCCAAACTTCGGCCCTGGTTGAAAAAAAGTTGGTTCAAGTCAACTATCATATAGTTGAAAAATCGGACTATCCAGTAAAAATTGGTGATTTAATCAGCGTCAGACGCTTTGGTCGAATTATCTTACTCAAAGAAAACGGTCAAACCAAAAAGGATAAGAAAAAATTAACAGTCCAGCTACTATTAAGCAAGTGAGAAAAATATGTCAATTACACCACAAGAAATTAGTGATAAAGCTTTCTCAAGATCATTCAGAGGCTACAATCAGGAAGAAGTTGATTTATTTCTAGATAAGATTTATTTTGAATTAGAGGAATTAATCCGAAACAAAGAGGAAACTGAACTCTACATCAAAAAACTAGAAGAACGTCTTTCCGACTATACGAATGATATTCCTAAGAGAACAGTAACAAACGAGCAAGAACCAGAAGCAATTAATGATTCTATTTTTTATTAAATAAGTGAGGAAAAATATGCCAATTACATCGTTAGAAATTAAGGATAAAACCTTTGGTGTTCAGTTTAGAGGTTTTAACCGTGAAGAAGTTGATGAATTTTTAGATATTGTTGTTCGTGACTATGAAGATTTGGTTCGTAGTAATCATGAAAAAGATCAGCACATTAAAAATTTAGAAGACCGTCTATCTTATTTTGATGAAATCAAAGATTCATTGAGTCAGTCAGTATTGATTGCTCAAGACACAGCTGAACGTGTGAAACAAGCTGCGAATGATCGTTCTAATAACATCATTAAGCAGGCTGAGCAAGATGCTCAACGTTTGCTTGATGAAGCAAAATACAAAGCCAATGAAATTTTGCGACAAGCAACAGATAATGCTAAAAAAGTTGCTGTGGAAACTGAAGAGTTGAAAAACAAGAGTCGCGTCTTCCACCAACGTTTGAAATCAACAATCGAAAGTCAGTTGGCTATTGTTGATTCATCAGATTGGGAAGAAATTTTGCGTCCGACTGCAACTTATCTTCAAACTAGCGACGAAGCATTCAAGGAAGTCGTCCAAGAGGTTCTAGGTGAAGATGTATCTTCATATCATGATGAAGAACCAATTGACATGACTCGTCAATTTTCTCCAGAAGAAGTTGCAGAACTTCAAGCGCGTATTGAAGCAGCTAACAAAGAATTGTTAGAGGCTGAACAAGCTGCTGAAGAGTCAACTGAAGTTGAAGTTCAGCCAGTTGCTGAAACTCCTGTTGAGCCAGTAC
>CAURIB010000170.1:0-3684 GCA_963524795.1 uncultured Streptococcus sp. | reverse complement strand
TTAGCACCTAAGGAAACGATAATCCACTCGATTCCATCAAATAGTGGTTCTTGAAGGACTTCTTTTAATTCATCCAAGTCTTTAGAAATTTCTCTTCCTAAAAGTTGAGATAATTCTTCATTATTTGGTTTGATGACTGTTGGTTTATGTGGAGACTCAAGAACTGCCTGAAGTGCAGCGCCTGAACAGTCCAATACAACAGGTTTCCCAGCATGATTCGCAAGTTCAACTAAACTAGCATAATAGTCAACAGGAAGTCCTGCCGGTAGACTACCTGAAATGGCTACTACCTCTACAGTCTCTAAAAGTTCCTTGAAATGAGCCAAGAAATCTTGACCTTCTTTTTCTTGAACTTCAGGACCTTTTTCTAGGATTTCTGTTTGGTTTTCTCCATGTAGAATTGCGATACAGTTACGAGTTTCCCCTTGGATAGAAAAGAAACGTTTCGAAACTTGATCATCAATATTTTCTACTAAAAAATCACCAAGTTTACCACCAACAAGTCCTGTTGCGACTACAGAATCACCAAATTCTGATAGAACTCGTGTAACATTGAGACCTTTACCACCCGCTGTTTTCGTAACATCAACAACACGGTTGACAGTGTCAATTTTCAATTCATCCAAAGGATAGGAAATATCAATGGATGGGTTCATTGTGACTGTTAAAATCATGAGTCACCTCTTAGTCGTGGTATTCACCGCGATCCCATTTTTCAAGGAACTCTGTAAAGAAGTTGGCATCTGTTTGATGATCGTTATGAGTTTCAACGTGTTGGATTTTAGCGATCAATTTTTTATTTTCTTCAGATGGTTTGTATTCAGCGTTGATGAAAGCTTCAATGATATCGCACATAAGCAATTCACCAGTGATTTTACCACCAAATCCGATAACGTTGGCATTCAATTGTTCTTTAGCGTAAAGAGCTGTTGTCATATCACGAACCAAAGCAGAACGAACACCTGGAACTTTGTTAACAGCGTTATTGATACCTACACCAGTACCACAGATACATACACCAAGATCAGCTTGGCCACTAACTACTGCTTCACCAACTTTTTTACCAAAGATTGGGTAGTGGGTACGAGCGTGGTCATAAGTACCAAAGTCGATGACTTCATGTCCTTTTGATTTCAAAAATTCTGAAACCGCCATTTTTTCATTAGTTACGATGTGGTCACATCCAATTGCAATTCTCATTAGTTATTCCCTCCGATTAATTATATAAATCTAATATCATTTATCCTTACTCAAGAAAAATCAAGATTAGCTTAGGAAGCGATCTGCGAGCATAACTGAGGTTAGCTAAAGTGAGCTGACGACAGATTATCTTGATTTTTGAAGAGTATTAGCACATTTTGTTCAACATGTCGACCCTGATTTGGTGACGACCGCCGTCATACTTACCATTTACAAAGCCTTTAGCAATGTTTTTAGCCAATTCGTCACCAACGAGTTGAGCACCCATAGTAATCATACGTGAGTTGTTGTGACCACGAGTCATATAGGCTGAACGTTCGTCAGATACTTCTGCAGCAACCATTCCCTTGATTTTAGTAGCAACCATAAATGGGCCAGCACCATAAGCATCAATGACAATACCAAGGTTTTGTTCTTCTTTTTTAACTTCTTCAGCAACTGCAAGAGTTACATCAACGAAGTCTTGACCTTCAGCTGTAACATCCACAACGTGGAAGTTTTCTTTTTCCAAGAAATCTTTAACGACTTCTTTCAATCTCAAACCTGCAGCATCTGCACCAATAACAATAGACATATTGTATACTCCTTTTTTATAATAGACCAGTAAAAATTTTTTGGTTCTGGAAAGAAAATGACCATCACCAAATAGTTACTAGTAGTTTTTGTTGACTATTTTATTTTAAGAATGATTCATCTAATCACTCTTAGTAACTTCTCCTTGGAGAAATTGGAAGAATAACTTGTTAAAACAAACACAAATTGTTCTTTCTAAACATAATATACTACGATTGTTTAAAAAAGTCAACACTTTATGTTTGTTTTTGTTTATTTTCTAGAAAATTTCTATATCAAAACCAATTTGATCACTTTGACCTGGATTTAAGATTCGAACATTTTTCTTATCTTCTAGATGATCGCCCTCTTCGAGTGATGTTGATAAACCTGACCATGGTTCAAGAGCAAGGAAGGGACCTTTATTCAGAGTTGACCAAACGATGAGGTTTGGAAACTCTTTAAAGTCTAGTTTCAATCCCTTTTCATGCTTGCGTGACCTTAAAGAAACAGAGCGAGACGCTAATTCATCTAATGTCACAGCATCATAGCTAAAGAAATCATAGTTTAGATCCAATTCTTTTTGCTCTTTTAACCAGCTACTTCTATCTTGAAAATCTAGCATCCCTGTTTCTGGGAATGGTTTTGGAACTGTACAAGTTTCAGCTTTTTCAAACTCAAGATAGTAGTCTTCATAAGCTTCATCATCAAATAAAGGACAGTTAAAGCCTGGATGTCCACCAATAAAGTAAGGCATTTTCTTATCTGTTTCCTTATTGGTAACTTTATACTGTGTACGAATAGTCTTTCCAGTAACTGTATAAGTTATTTCTAAGCGAAAATGATAGGGATAATTCTCATACATTTCTTGATCATCTTCAATCAAAAAGGTAACAGAGTTATCCGTTTGATTCACTAATTCAAATTCTTTTTTTCGAACCAATCCATGACGTGGAATTTTACCTTTTACTTGACTACCATCTTCTTGATTATATAGGACAGTATCATTTCTAACAGATCCACAAATTGGAAATAGAACAGGTGCTTGTCCACTCCAGTAAGTTGGATCTCCTTGCCACAAGTACTCAATTCCATCCTTGTCTTTTATTGAAGTTAGAGCACCTCCAAAGGTCTGAAATTGTACACTTAACTGATCTGATTTTAATTCAATCACTAGGGTTACCTCCATTTATTTTTTCCCTAAAAAAACTAGGTTGTCGACTCCATACTTGGAAACTGACAACCTAGTTTTTACAATTTACATTTTTAGGAGCGAATTATTTTGCATTAGCTGCATATTCTTCATTACGTTTGATCATTTGTTTTCTGTACCAAGCAAAGATACCGATATAGAAAGCAAGGAATACTACAGCACCAAGGATTGCTTTGATATCACCTGTTGTAGTGTTACCAATTGTCCAACCAAGAAGTTTTTCGATTGGTCCTTCAAGTGTTGAGTGAGTAATGAGTTGAGTTTGGCTTACACCTTCTGGGAAGGCACCTACACCTTTAGCAAGTTCTGTTGCAAATGGTGCGATAAGTGTACCTGAAAGAAGGAAGAGTGGCAACAAGAGTGTTCCAAAGATAATCATACGGAGCAATTTACCACGAGTAACTACCAAGAGGGCTGGAGTTACACCCATAGCGATGATACCAGCAAGTGGCAAGATACCATTTCCGACTTTAGAAAGAAGCACAGCTTCGATCAACATGATTGGTGCAAGTACGTTAGCACAAGCCCAGATTTCAGCACGACCAGCTACGAATGGCCAGTCAAGACCGATGTTAAATTTACGTCCTTGAAGACGTTTAGTAGCAACGTTAGTAATACCTTGTGAAAGTGGTTCTACTGCAGCGATGAACCATGAACCGATCAATGAGAAGAGCTCCAAGCAGACACCGGCAGTCAAACCAAGTGACAACCAACCTTTA
>CAURIB010000169.1:0-3686 GCA_963524795.1 uncultured Streptococcus sp. | reverse complement strand
TATTTGCTCGTCTTCATCTTGACTGTCCCCATACATTTTTTTACTATTGTACAGAAAAAATCACAAAAAAACCACTCATAAGAGTGGTGAGCGTATTACATAAAGTAAACGATGGCTAAATACTGAAGAGCAGAAGCTGCCAGGATGAAGAGGTGCCAAATCATGTGGAAATATGGTTTTTTCTTAGCATAAAAGCCAGCTCCAACCGTGTAGCACAGACCGCCCATGAGCATGAGACCCCAGAAGATCGGATTGGTTTGGCTAACGATTTGGGGAATAATAAAGATGACCAACCAGCCCATGATCAAGTAAAGAGCGAGACTGAACTTTTCATTGACTTTTTTGGCAAAGATTTTGTAGAGAATACCAAAGATGGTGGTCCCCCATTGGATCAAGATAATGCTGTAGCCCATCCAGTTGTTCATCAAGGTGAGGACAACCGGTGTGTAACTACCTGCGATCGCAATGTAGATCATGGAATGGTCGATAATGCGAAGTACATACTTTTGAGGTGAATCGTAAGACATAGCATGGTAGACGGTCGAAGACAGAAACATCAAAAAGAGACTGATCACAAAGATAGAAGTTCCAAAAGCACTGAGCAGACCGTGTTGCTCAAAGCTATAGACTGCTGAGATCGGAAGCAAGATCAACATGAGGAGGGCGCCAACAGCATGGGTTACGCTATTTGCGATCTCTTCTCCAAAGGATAATTTTTTACTTAGTTTCATGGTGTAATTCATTAGTTTCTTCCTCCGTTTTTGCTGGTTGAATATAAGATAGGGTTTCAAGATAAAGTTGAACTGTCTGACAGGCAGAACGAATGATGGGAGCGATTGGTTCTTTTTGCTCATTGAGATAAGCGACAAAGCTATTATAGAGAAGATCTGAGCTTGCCTGGTCCTGTAAGAAATTTAAGGTAGAAGCGATCTCTTGAATAGAAAAGACTGTTTTTAAGGTTGTAATAGCGATCAAGCGAGCCACCTGTCTACGCTGGTATTTCTTCTTATCTGGTTTTTCGACATAGCCATGTTTTACGTAATTGTTGATCATGGCAGCCGTCAAGCCCTTGTCTGAAGAAGAGAGGACAGGTGCACAGGTTTTATTGACATAAAGAAGGACCTGATCGAGATAGAGGTCTAGCTCAGGCAGTTGCTCCCACGTTGGATAGGAAAAAGTGGACACTAAATCTTCACCTTTCTTTAATCTAGTTTTCATAACTAGATAATAACATTAATAAAAACTCCTGTCAAGAAATTTTGAAAAATATGGTACAATAGACCTATGAAACTATTAATTCCATCCGCTAAAGAACTGAACGAACAGGCTCGTATGGTCGAGTCCCAACCCTTGTCACACAAGACAAAAACCATCCTACAAGCTTTGAAACAATTCTCACTAGAAGAATTAGCGACCTTTTACGGCATCTCAGAAGAAAGAGCCCTAGTAGAAAAAGAAAGAATTGAGGCTTTGTTAGATGGGAGTGCTAAGACCTATCCTGCTTTGGAACTGTTTGATGGCCTTATGTATCGGAGCATCGAGCGTCAAGACTTATCTAAAAAAGAGCAGGCGTATCTGCAGGAGCATTTGTTGATCACGACTGCCTTATATGGGGTGATCCCAGCCTATGAGGGAATAGCTCCTCATCGCTTAGACTTTATGATGAAGTTAAAACCAGCTGGAAAGTCTCTAAAGGCACTCTGGCAAGAGGACTATGATCAGGCAGTAGAAGGGGAGGAGCAGATCTTATCTCTCTTGTCTTCTGAGTTTGAACAGGTCTTCTCAAAAGCAATTCGTGAGCGAATGATTCGGATTAAATTCATGGAGAATCGTGGGGGAACCCTGAAGGTTCACTCAACGATTTCAAAGAAAGACCGTGGGGCCATGGTGACAGCTATGATGAAGGAAGAGATCTCCCATCTAGAAGATCTGAAATCATTAGATGTAGCAGGTTTCTCTTATCGTGAGGATTTATCGCAAGAGAAAGAATGGATCTTTGTGAAAGAATAAATAAAAATATTCCTGAGAAGCGTCAGGAATATTTTTTTGATCTGTTAGATAAAGAGAATACACGATGAAAACTCCAAAATAGAGGATTTTGGAGTCAGAATCGTCTTGAGCAGTAGGCTTAGGCGATATGTTTGAATTTCTTCAAGAGTTCTGTCAACTCAGCTTGCTCGCCGCTATTAAAGACTTGCATCAAGCGTTGAATATTTTTAATATGATCTGGAAGAGCTTCTTCGATCTTTTTACGACCGGCATCTGTAATAGATACAACATATGCACGGCGGTCTTCTGGATCGGTTTCGCGTGTAATCCAACCATCGCGGACCATATTGCGAATAACCACAGTCATATTTCCAGAGGTCGCAAGAATGCTATCAATCAGATCTTGAATGCGGAGATCGCCTTTGCTGTACAAGGTCTCAAGTACAGAGAATTGAGTTGGCGTCAACTGGTGCTTTTTAAAGATATGAGCCTCAGACGCACGGATCAATCGTTCTGCCTTGTGGAAGACGATCATGGTTTTTAAATCTACGTTTGCTTCTTTGAATAATCTCTTTAAATTTTCCATATCTATATTTTATCAATAAATAGTATTTCTGTCGTTTAATTTTATTTTCAAATTAGTTACAAAATTGTGACAAATTTATTAAACTATGAACAAATGATAGCGAAGGTGTTAATTTTACTTTGTTTATCAAACAATTTTATACCAAAATATTGTAACAGGTATGAAATATTAGTAACAATTCTTTCTTGAAAATCTATAGAATTCTAGGTGGCTTTGGTGTATAATGGGGGAGTGAAACAGAAAAATAATCTTTTTATCATATGGCAACATATAATAGGAATCTGCGTCTTAGTTCTGACGGTCCTTTTTTCATGGCTATTTCTTGCTGAAAAAACTTCTGATCGCTTGCAGGATCAAATGGCGCAAGCAAGAAAAATAGCTCTGTCTCACTCTTCGATTGCGACCATTGAGACGGAGAGTTTCTTTCATGGCAAAGAAGCCTATCTTTCCTTTATTGGCAAGGACCAAGAGGGGCAAGAACTAGCGGTCTTGGTGGGGCAAGCTGATGATGCAGTCTATACCTACCCTTTGAAAGAAGGAGTTAGTTCCAAAGAGGCAGCTTTTGTCGTCAAAGAGAAGAGTCAGGACGCGATTGATCGGGTAACTTTTGGACGCTTTAAAGGCAAACCGATCTGGGAAGTCAAGGCTGGGAGCTCTTATTATGTGGTGGATTTCAAGACTGGGAAAGTCACCGGTGTTTTTTAAGATTTGAGGAGGAAATATGAAATTATCAAATCGTGTATTGGAAATGGAAGAAAGTGTGACCTTGGCTGCAAATGCGCGTGCCAAAGCTTTGGCAGCAGAAGGTCGTGATATCTTAAGTTTGACCCTGGGTCAACCTGACTTTGCGACTCCAAAAAATATTCAAGAAGCAGCAGTCGCATCCATTGAGGATGGTCGCGCTAGCTTTTATACGGTCGCATCTGGACTTCCAGAATTGAAGGATGCCATTAGCGATTATATGAAAGAGTTTTATGGCTATGCTGTGAACCGTAATGAAGTAGTGGTCGGTACTGGTGCCAAGTTTATCCTCTATGCCTTCTTTACTTCTGTCATTAATCCAGGAGATGAAGTCATCATTCCAACACCTTGCTGGGTTTCTTATGTAGAC
>CAURIB010000168.1:0-3705 GCA_963524795.1 uncultured Streptococcus sp. | reverse complement strand
TTTCCGGCACTATATTAAACAGCGAGACTTGTTTTTTTAAAAAACAGGTCTCTTTTTTTGTAAAAAGAGACCAAAAAGGAGGAGACTGTTTTGTCAAAAGAACAAAATAAAGACTTGTTTTACACACAAACTGCAGAAGAAGTCCTAAAGAACTTGGACACATCTATCGAAGGTTTGTCAACTGCTCAAGCTCAAGAACGCTTAGCGACTTATGGTCGTAATGAGTTGGAAGAGGGCGAGAAACGTGGCCTACTAGCTAAATTCCTTGATCAATTTAAGGATTTGATGATTATTATCTTGCTTGCGGCAGCGGCCCTTTCTGTGATTACAGAAGGAATGGACGGTCTAACGGATGCCATTATCATCTTGGCTGTTGTAGTCTTGAATGCTGCTTTTGGGGTTTACCAAGAAGGGCAAGCAGAAGCAGCCATTGAAGCTCTGAAAAATATGTCTAGCCCGATGGCTCGTGTTCGTCGTGATGGTCATGTGATTGAAATTGATTCAAAAGAATTGGTACCTGGAGATATCGTCTTGCTTGAAGCAGGAGATGTAGTTCCTGCAGATATGCGTTTGTTTGAAGCAGCTTCTCTTAAAATCGAAGAAGCAGCTCTTACAGGGGAATCTGTCCCAGTTGAAAAAGACGTGACTGGACTTGTTGAAGCAGATGCTGGTATTGGGGACCGCGTTAATATGGGTTACCAAAACTCAAATGTAACTTATGGTCGTGGTATTGGTGTCGTGACTAACACTGGTATGTATACTGAAGTTGGTAAGATTGCGGATATGTTGGCCAATGCCGATGAGACTGAAACACCATTGAAGCAAAGCTTGGAACAATTATCTAAAGCCTTGACTTACTTAATCGTTGTGATTGCGGTCATTACTTTCTTAGTTGGTGTCTTCGTTCGTGGAGAGCATCCATTAGAAGGCTTGATGGTTGCGGTAGCCCTTGCGGTTGCGGCGATTCCAGAAGGACTTCCTGCCATTGTAACTATCGTTCTATCTTTAGGAACAACTACTCTTGCTAAACGTAATTCGATCGTTCGTAAATTGCCAGCGGTTGAAACGCTTGGTTCAACAGAAATCATCGCATCTGATAAAACAGGTACTTTGACTATGAACCAAATGACGGTTGAAAAAGTATATACAAACGGTCAATTGCAAAGCTCAGCAGCTGAGATTGCTGCTAGCAACAATACCCTCCGTATCATGAACTTTGCCAATGACACCAAGGTGGATCCATCTGGCAAGTTGATTGGGGACCCAACAGAGACTGCTTTGGTACAGTTTGGTTTGGATCACAACTTTGATGTTCGTGAAGTCTTGAAGGATGAGCCTCGTGTGGCTGAATTGCCATTTGACTCAGACCGTAAGCTTATGTCTACCATCCATAAGGAAGCAGATGGTTCTTACTTTATCGCTGTTAAGGGTGCCCCTGACCAATTGCTTAAACGTGTGACGCGTATTGAAGTCAATGGGGAAGTTCGCCCAATCACAGAAGAAGATAAAAATGCTATCCTTGCCACCAACAAAGACTTGGCCAAACAAGCCCTTCGTGTCTTGATGATGGCTTACAAGACAAGTAACGAAATTCCAACCTTGGAATCTGAAATTGTTGAGTCTGACCTCATCTTCTCTGGTTTGGTCGGCATGATCGACCCTGAACGTCCAGAAGCTGCAGAAGCTGTTCGTGTCGCTAAGGAAGCGGGTATCCGTCCGATTATGATCACTGGTGACCACCAAGATACAGCGGAAGCTATCGCTAAACGTCTTGGGATTATCGATCCAAATGATACAGAAGACCATGTCTTCACTGGTGCTGAGTTGAATGAACTCTCTGATGAAGAATTCCAAAAAGTCTTCAAACAATACTCTGTTTACGCTCGTGTATCACCTGAACACAAGGTTCGGATCGTGAAAGCATGGCAAAAAGAAGGTAAGGTTGTTGCCATGACTGGTGATGGAGTTAATGACGCGCCATCACTTAAGACAGCTGATATCGGTATCGGTATGGGGATTACTGGTACAGAGGTTTCTAAGGGAGCTTCTGATATGGTCCTTGCCGATGACAACTTTGCAACCATTATCGTAGCGGTAGAAGAAGGACGTAAGGTCTTCTCAAATATCCAAAAATCAATTCAATACCTCTTGTCTGCCAATATGGCTGAGGTCTTCACTATCTTCTTTGCAACTCTCTTTGGTTGGGATGTGTTACAACCAGTGCATCTTCTCTGGATTAACTTGGTAACAGATACGCTACCAGCAATCGCCCTTGGTGTTGAACCAGCTGAGCCAGGGGTTATGACCCACAAACCTCGTGGACGTAAATCTAACTTCTTTGACGGTGGTGTCTTCGGAGCTATCCTTTATCAAGGTATCTTCCAAACCATGCTCGTTCTTGGTGTCTATGGTTGGGCAATTCTCTTCCCAGAGCATCAAGTTCAAACTGAAATCCACGCAGATGCCCTTACCATGGCTTTTGCAACTCTCGGTTTGATCCAATTGCTCCATGCCTTTAACGTTAAGTCGGTTTACCAATCTATCTTTAAAGTGGGACTCTTTACCAACAAGACCTTTAACTGGTCTATCCCAGTTGCCTTCGTCCTCTTTGTGGTGACAATTTTGGTTCCTGGATTTAATAATCTCTTCCACGTGTCACATTTGAGTTTGACTCAATGGATGGTGGTCGCTGTAGGAGCGCTTATGATTGTAGTCCTTGTTGAGATTGTCAAAGCAGTTCAACGAGCACTCGGAAAAGATAAAAACGCTATTTAAGCACTATGAAAAGTCATCTTCGGATGGCTTTTTTTGGTTTTATATAAGATAAACTGACAAAGATTTTGTGATATAATCAAGTAGAGAGAAAGATGGAGGAAAGAGTAGTTGGAAAAGAAAATTGTCAAAGATATGATGTTTTTATCGCAGGTATCCCAGCCTGCAAGCCAAGAAGATTTACCCCTTGCAAAGGATTTGCAGGATACCCTGTTGGCTAACCGAGAAAGCTGTGTCGGACTAGCGGCCAATATGATTGGAGTGCAAAAGCGCGTGATTATTTTTAATATTGGCATGATTCCCATGGTCATGTTTAATCCCGTTCTTCAATCCTATGAAGGTCCTTATGAGACAGAGGAAGGATGTTTGTCTTTGACAGGAGTGAGACCAACAACCAGATATGAAAAAATTACAGTAAGTTACAGAGATATTCATTGGCAAGAGCAGACCATTACCCTGACGGGTTTTCCAGCGCAGATTTGTCAGCATGAACTGGATCATTTGGAAGGTCGTATTATTTAGGCTCAAATCCTTGGTGCTCCTAGAAAAATATGCTACACTAACACTATGAAAATTCTAATCCCAACTGCAAAAGAAATGAACACCAGTCTTCCGACTGTAAAATCAAAACCTTTGTCTCCTGAGAGTCAGGCTGTTCTGGATGCATTAGCGACATATTCTGCCCAAGAACTAGAGAGTTTTTACAAAATTTCTGCCGAAAAAGCGCAAGAGGAGTATGACCATATCCAAGCCTTGAAAAATGGATCGGCTAGAAACTATCCAGCCTTGCACCTCTTTGATGGACTTATGTATCGCAACATCAAACGGGACGATCTCACCAAGGAGGAGCAAACCTATCTGGAGAAGCACCTCATGATAACGTCAGCTCTCTATGGTGTGATTCCAGCCTTTGAACCGATTGCGCCTCACAGA
>CAURIB010000167.1:0-3709 GCA_963524795.1 uncultured Streptococcus sp. | reverse complement strand
CAGAACTAAATCCTTTGCTTAAATTAATTGTCTAACTTTTTGGGGTCAGTACAAAATCGAATGACTTCAGAGAATTTTTATTATTTCACAACAAGTTCGTAACGAGTTTTGCTGGTGAAAGTTTCACCTGCTTTAAGAATGACTTGATCTTTAAGGTCGCTATGAATAGCATCTGGTAAAGCTTGCGCTTCAAGAGCAATTCCATTGTGCTGAATCATTGGCTGACCAGCGATGATGACACTCTCATCCACAAAGTTTGCTGTGTAGACCACAAAGCAAGGAGCCTCTGTCTTAAAGAGTAAGAAACGACCTGAGTTTTGATCATAAAGGAAACCAGCATTGTCATGTCCTGCAGGTAGCGCAAATGGATGGTCCAAACCAGATACGAGTTGGATTTGCTCATCTTCTTCTGCAAAGATATCCTTCAACAAAGCACCATTGTAGATATGTTTGACCACATCACGGTTAGCATCTGGAGTTTTAGTTGGGACACCGTCAGGAGCGATTGGATAGATACCCTCTGTATTCAGTTGGAAAACATGGCGGTCAACTGTCTGAGTGAAATCACCTGACAAGTTAAAGTAGCTATGGTTGGTTGGATTGACCAAGGTATCCTGGTCTGTCGTTACCTTGTAACTAACTTCGTAGGCACCACTTTCTTCCAAATTGTAGCTAATCCAGATCTTAAGGTTTCCAGGGAAACCTCCTGTCCCGTCTGCTCTTTCTGTGTAAAGAGTCAAACCATTATCATTCACTTCGACTAGCTCAAACAAGCTAGAATCCCAACCAGTTGAGCCACTATGGTTACAGTTGCTAGCATTGTTGACTTCAAGATCATAGGTCTTCCCATTGAGTTCAAATGTTGCTCCTGCAATACGACCTGCAACTGGACCTACACTTGCTCCATGTTTAGGGCTATTGCCCACATAGCTTTCAAAATCGTCAAAACCTAGGATAACATTGGCAAAATTGCCAGCCTTATCTGGAGTTACATAACGTAAAATTGTCGCTCCATAGGTCATGATTTCCAGTTGATAGCCTGCATCCGTTTCAAAACGGTAAGCGAGGACATCCTTGTCATCAACTTTCCCAAATACACGTTCTGTGTATGCTTTCATCCTTCTCTCCTTTTTCTAATTCAATTAAGTAAACAAACCATAGAAAGCGCATTCACTCTCTATGGTTTTATTGTATGATTTACAAACACCTTTGTCAAGAAACCATAGATATTTTATTAACAAAAGTCGTTTCTTCTATTTCTGATCTATGCTTCTACACGTTCAGTCCATGAAGTAGCTGTTGTTTGAAGTACTTTATTGAGTTCATCAATGTTTTCAAATCCAGTTGTACGAAGCCATTCGCGAGCTGCTGCTTCTCCATCTTTGATGTAAGCTTCAACTGATCCAGCCCATGTTGCACGTCCGCAAAGAACACCATTGAAGTTTGCACCTGATTCGTGGGCAAAGACAAGAGTTTCTTGGAAGAGCTTAGCGGATACACCTGCACTCAAGTAGATGTAAGGAAGGTTAGTCGCTTCGTCTTGAGCTTTGAAGAAAGCAGCTGCTTCTTCACGTGTATGAACGATTTCACCATCGCCAAATCCTTCAACGTATTTCACGTTAACTGGAACTTCTACTTTCAAGACATCGATGTTGAAGCGTGGGTCTGAGAAGACTTTCATAGCACCGATAACTTTGTGTGGTTTTACTTTAGCGTATTCTGCAGAACCTGCGTCAGCAATCTTTTCATCGTAAGCAAGAATTTCAAGGAAGAATGGAATGTCTTCAGCCACACACTCAGAACCAATACGTTCAATGTATGCTTGTTTTTGTTGGTTGAGTTCGTCAGAGCTATCTACATCATAGTAAAGCAAGAACTTAACAGCATCTGCCCCTTGTTCTTTGATACGTTTTGCAGACCAAACATCCAAGCAGTCTGGCAAACGTTTTGTACTTGTTGTGTCGTAACCTGTTTTTTCATAAGCAAGGAGAAGACCAGCTTTTGGATCAAGAGCTTTTGTAGCTGGAAGTCCATACTCAGGGTCAAGAAGCATAGATGAAGCGTATTTTGTCAATTCATCTGCTACCAAGACTTTAAGTTCTTCCATTTGAGCTACTGTTGGCTCTTCTGTTTGGTATTGAGCCATGAGGCGTTTCAAAGCACCACGTTGGTCAAAAGCAAGAGCTGAGATGATACCATTTTCATCAGAGAGTTTTTGCATACAAGCAAGTTTATTTGGGCTTAATGTTAATTTACTCATAACTTTATCCTCTTTATTTAAACTCATGGATGATAACACCTTGAACTACACGGTTTACAGTACCGGTAGGTGATGGCGTATCTGGTCTATTACCAACTTTAAGCGAAGTTAAGAGCGAGAACAGTTGACCATAAATGATGTAAGGGAAGACACGGTAAACATCATTCAAGACACCGCCACATCCAAGAGCTACTTCCTTAACATTTTCAAGGCCGAAGGTCTGATCACTCAAAAGCACTACGCGTCGAGCAATTTGGTCGCCTGCAACTTCACGTACCAAGTCCAAATCATACTTGCGAGTGTAGTCTGTGGTTGAACCAAATACCAAAACAACTGTATCTTCATTGATCAAAGATTTTGGACCGTGACGGAAGCCAACTGGGCTTTCATACATAGTCGCTACTTGACCAGCAGTCAATTCCAAAATTTTAAGCTGGGCTTCATGAGACAGACCAAAGAATGGACCTGCACCTAAGTAGATAACACGATTAAATTCTAAGTCTACCAATTCTTTGACATCAGCCGCATTATCTAAAACTTTACGTGCTAGGCTTGCCAATACTTCAAAACGCTCAGATTTAACTGCAAACTCTGTCGGATCAAAAACCAACAGTGCAGTCAACATCATTGAAGTGAAGCTTGAAGTCATCGCAAATCCAGCATCGTTGGAAGCAGCTGGTTGCAAGAGCAAAAGGTTGCGGTCATCACCATGAGCTTGAAGAGCCAATTTCCCTTCAGCTGCACATGTGATGGTAACTTGATAAAGCTCATCAACCAAAGCCTTAGCCAAGTCAACTGTTGCCACACTCTCAGGTGAGTTCCCGCTACGCGCGAATGATACCAAAACAGTCGCCACATCTTTTTTCAAATAAGTTTGTGGGTTTGCTACGATATCAGTTGTCGCGATAGCATTGAAATTCCATTTACGTTCATCATAAACTTCCTTGAAGTAAGGAACTAGAGTATCTCCTACATAAGCAGAAGTTCCAGCACCAGTCAGGATAACTTTGATGTAGTCGTGTTTGTCAGCAATTCCTTGTAAGAATGCTGCAATTTCATCACGGCGGGCTTGGTAAGATTCAAAAGCTTCCTCCCAAACATCTGGTTGTTGGTAAATCTCGCGTGTGGTGATCTCTGCTCCCAACTCAAGCAATTCTTCTTTTGTATAATCTAGCATTGAGTCCCTCTAATCTATTATTATATTGTTTTTTATCTAAAATATGGGAATGGGAGTAAGCCCCATTCCCATGTATATTCTATATAAAATGCTCTAACGGTTTTCACGTTGTCACATCGTATACTCAATGAAAATCAAAGAGCAAACTAGGAAGCTAGCCGAAGGCTGTACTCAAGTACGGCAAGGCGAAGCTGACGTGGTTTGAATTTGATTTTTGAAGAGTATTATTCATCTTCATCGTCGTCGAAGCTTGCCAATAAATCATTAACTTT
>CAURIB010000166.1:0-3722 GCA_963524795.1 uncultured Streptococcus sp. | reverse complement strand
GTTCTGCGAATTGGTCTTGGATTACCTAGATATTCGCTAATACTCTTCGAAAATCTCTTCAAACCACGTCAGCTTCGCCTTGCCGTAGGTATGGTTACTGACTTCGTCAGTTCTATCTACAACCTCAAAGCAGTGCTTTGAGCAGCCTGTGGCTAGCTTCCTAGTTTGCTCTTTGATTTTCATTGAGTATAAGGAGCACGCTTTAGCTTCACTGATTCTTGTAAAGAATCACAAATATATTTTTAAATTTAAGTTAGAATGAGGTTTTACTCATGGAAAATGTTGTTGTACATATCATCTCTCACAGTCACTGGGATCGTGAGTGGTATCTACCTTTTGAAAGTCACCGTATGCAGTTGGTGGAACTTTTTGACAATCTGTTTGATCTTTTTGAAAATGATCCTGAGTTCAAGAGTTTCCACTTGGATGGACAAACCATTGTCCTTGATGACTATTTAGAAATTCGCCCTGAAAACCGCGACAAGGTGCAGCGCTATATCGACGAAGGCAAGCTTAAGATTGGTCCATTCTACATCTTACAGGATGACTACCTGATTTCCAGTGAAGCCAATGTCCGCAATACCTTGATTGGACAAGCGGAATGCGCTAAATGGGGCAAATCTACTCAGATTGGTTACTTCCCTGATACCTTTGGAAATATGGGGCAAGCTCCTCAAATCCTTCAAAAATCAGGTATCCACGTAGCAGCCTTTGGGCGTGGGGTTAAACCAATCGGATTTGACAACCAAGTTCTTGAAGATGAGCAGTTCACCTCTCAATTTTCTGAAATGTACTGGCAAGGGGCAGATGGTAGCCGTGTACTCGGTATTCTCTTTGCTAACTGGTACAGTAACGGGAACGAAATTCCAGTGGATAAAGATGAAGCCTTGACTTTTTGGAAACAAAAATTGGCAGATGTTCGTGACTATGCATCGACCAACCAATGGTTGATGATGAACGGTTGCGACCACCAACCAGTTCAACGAAACTTGAGTGAAGCTATTCGTGTGGCAAACGAACTCTTCCCAGACGTGACCTTTATTCACAGCTCCTTTGATGAATACGTTCAAGCAGTGGAAAGTGCACTTCCTGAACACCTATCAACAGTTACAGGGGAGTTGACTAGCCAGGAAACGGATGGCTGGTACACTCTGGCTAACACCTCTTCATCCCGTATTTACCTCAAACAAGCCTTTCAAGAAAATAGCAACTTGTTAGAGCAGGTTGTGGAACCATTGACTATTCTCACTGGCGGTCATAACCATAAGGATCAATTGACCTATGCTTGGAAAGTACTTCTGCAAAATGCACCGCACGATAGTATCTGTGGCTGTAGTATTGACGAAGTTCACCGTGAAATGGAAACTCGCTTTGCCAAGGTCAACCAAGTTGGAAACTTTGTCAAGACCAACCTTCTCAATGAGTGGAAACATAAAATAGCAACTCAGGAAGCGCAAAGTGACCACCTCTTTACGGTTATTAACACTGGATTACATGACAAGGTTGATACAGTTAGTGTTGTAGTGGATGTTGTGACGTGTGATTTCAAAGAATTGCATCCAACAGAAGGCTACAAGAAGATGGCAGCTGTGACCTTGCCAGACTACCATGTTGAAGATTTGGATGGCCATGTCCTTGAAGCCAAGATTGAAGACTTGGGAGCAAGTTTTGGTTATACTTTACCTAAGGATAAATTCCGCCAACCATATATTGCACGCCAAGTGCGCGTGACAATCCCAGTTCACCTTGCTCCGCTTTCTTGGGCAAGCTTCCAATTGGTTGAAGGTCAAGTAAATCACCGTGATGGTATTTACCAAAATGGAGTCATTGATACACCATTCGTAACTGTGAGTGTAGACCAAGGAATTACAGTCTATGACAAGACTACAAACGAAGCTTACGAAGACTTTATCCAATTCGAGGACCGTGGAGATATTGGTAACGAGTACATTTACTTCCAGCCGAAAGGAACTGAGCCAATTTATGCTCAACTGAAAGGTTATGAAGTCTTAGAAAACAATGCTCGCTATGCCAAAATCTTGCTCAAACATGACTTGACTATTCCAGTTAGCGCAGATGAAAAATTGGATGCAGAACAAAGAGGTATTATCGAGTTCATGAAACGAGATGCAGGTCGTTCAGAAGAGTTGACAACCATTCCTCTTGAAACAGAAATGACTGTCTTTGTGGACAATCCACAGATTCGCTTTAAAACTCGCTTTACTAATACAGCCAAAGACCACCGTATTCGTCTCTTGGTGAAAACTCATAACACTCGTCCAAGCAATGATTCTGAAAGCATCTATGAAGTTGTGACAAGACCAAATAAACCAGCAGCGTCTTGGGAAAATCCTGAAAATCCACAACACCAACAAGCCTTTGTCAGCTTGTATGATGATGTTAAAGGAGTGACAGTATCCAATAAAGGATTGCACGAGTATGAAATTCTTGGAGATGACACCATGGCTGTAACCCTTCTTCGTGCTTCAGGCGAACTCGGTGACTGGGGCTATTTCCCAACGCCAGAAGCCCAGTGCTTGCGAGCTATCGAAGTTGAGTTTGCAGTAGAATGTCACCAAGCAGGGGAACGCTTCTCAGCTTTCCGTCGTGCCAAAGCCTTCCAGGTGCCATTTACAGCTCTTCAAGTTGCAAAACAAGAAGGTAGCGTTGCTGCAACAGGTAGTCTCTTCAACCATGCAGCCCTCAACTTGCCACAAGTCTGCCCAACAGCCTTTAAAGTTGCTGAAAATGAAGAAGGCTACGTCCTTCGCTATTACAATATGAGTCAAGAAAATGTCCGGGTATCTGATAAACAACAAACCATTCTTGACTTGTTGGAACGCCCATATCCAGTTCATTCAGGACTATTGGCACCACAGGAAATTCGTACAGAATTCATTCAAAAAGAAGAAATTTAATTTCAAAAAGTAAACATAAAAAGAAAGGAGGGGCGAAAAAGTAAGAACTAACTGCTGATTCGCCCCTTTTTATGGTAAAAACAATGACCATTGCAACGATTGATATCGGAGGGACTGGGATTAAGTTTGCTAGTCTGACTCCTGATGGGAAAATATTGGATAAGGAAAGCATTCCAACGCCAGAAAGTTTGGAGGATTTACTAGCTTGGTTAGACCAGCGCTTGTCAGAACAAGACTATCGTGGGATTGCTATGAGTGTGCCAGGAGCAGTCAATCAAGAAACTGGTGTGATTGATGGCTTCAGTGCTGTCCCTTATATCCACGGCTTTTCTTGGTATGAAGCCCTTGCCCATCATCAGCTGTCTGTCCATCTAGAAAATGATGCCAACTGTGTTGGACTCAGCGAATTACTGGCTCACCCTGAGATTGAAAATGCAGCCTGTGTCGTGATTGGTACAGGAATCGGTGGTGCCATGATTATCAATGGGAAACTTCACCGAGGTCGTCATGGTTTGGGTGGGGAGTTTGGCTATATGACAACTATCGAGCCTGCAGAAAGGCTCAACAACTGGTCGTTACTAGCTTCTACGGGAAACATGGTGCGTTATGTGATTGAAAAATCAGGTCAGTATGACTGGGATGGCCGTAAGATTTACCAAGAGGCTGCAGCAGGAAACGCCCTCTGCCAAGAAGCCATTGAGCGCATGAATCGTAACCTAGCTCAAGGCCTGCTCAATATCCAGTATCTCATCGACCCAGATGTCATTAGCCTAGGTGGCTCTATCAGTCAGAACCCAGATTTTA
>CAURIB010000165.1:0-3743 GCA_963524795.1 uncultured Streptococcus sp. | reverse complement strand
GCTGGAATTTGTACCCTGGTTAGTTCAGAAAAATCTTTTCTCTTTGCCATAAAACCTTCCTTTTTCTGTATACAGAACCATCTATTCACACAAGTATTTTCAGATTGTCTGTCATCACTATCAAATATATCTATTTTCCCTTTTCATAAAAGGTTACTATCCCTATTATTATATCATATTCCTAGTAGAAAACGCTCGCTTCTCCCTACTTCAAAGCACTCTTAACCTTCTTCTTGGTGATGAGGCGGTCATTTTTGTTGGCTAGAGATTTGAGTCGAGCTTCGAGTAAGACTTTTCTGCCTGCTTCGTTGCGGGTGTAGACTAGCTGGTAATCACCTAGCTGAGGGGCGACTGCGTCTAGAAAGAGCTGTGCTTCTTCCTTACGCTTTTCAAAGAGGCTAGGAACTACAAAATACTTGGATTGACCTGCTGGTGCTTTTTTTGCTACTAAGAGGTAGCGTTGATTGTCCACGGGAGCAAAGAATTCGCCCAAGGTCTGAGAGAAGAGCTCCTTATCTCGCATACTGCCACCCTTGAGATAGGCAAAAATGCAATAGCTATCCTTATCTTCTTCCACCTGCACACGCGACTGATCATCGGAAAGATACCCCATCTTTAGCATGGCATTACGAATACCTTCACCCACCTGACGTAGACGTACATAAGGACTCTTGTAAAAGAAATAACGAACCAGAGCAATAGTAAGCAAGACAAGACTAATAGTCGTTAACCAAGCAAGACGAATACCATTTGTTTTAAAAAGATAGAGGAGGAGATTAACTGCAATCAATAAGAAAGAATAGCGAACCCACTTTTCAGCATCGACTAGTGTCAAGAGAGGGATTTGCTTACGATCCGTCGCTACCTCATTGACAATCTCCAGTTTATCCGCAACTACTAACGCCTCCTGCCATTTTTTGCGAAGGGAGCTACGGTCCTTGGACAATTCCTTGATCTTCTGATTATAGGCTTTAATCTTACTTTTCTTAAAGGGTGGTTTAGGGAAGTCCAAGCGATCCAGCCCTGTCTCGATGGTATCCTCCTTATAGGATAAACCTAGAAAATGCTCCATACGACGAATTAGACTGAGTAAATCTTGATAGGAATTATCCTTATCTACTTCCTCTCCATTTTCCTTTTCCCGCAAGAAAAGATTTTTGGTATAGGGTTTGATAGCGACTAGATGCCAGATATTGCTGGTCTTTTCTGGATGGCCTGACCAGACACGAATGGCACGCCCTCGCATCTGATTGCTGAGCATAAAGCTCCCCACAAAACTACCTAAGATCAGAGAATTAACACAAGGCGCATCCCACCCTTCACCTAAGAGAGACTTGGTCCCGATCAAGACTTGGATGGCACCCCTTTGAAAGAGCTCAGTTACAGCCCCTACCATACCTTTACAGGTTGAAGGAAAACCTACCTGAAGATAGGCATCTGGATCTAGTTGACCAATGGCTGAGAAGGTCAAAGCGACCGTTGGCAAGAGTGCTTGGAGCTCCTTCCTGACACTAGTTGGCACGATAACCACACTTCCCGAAAGCACTGCTAGGGGAACAGAAATCCCCTGTTTCTGAGCACTTCGGCGAATGCTTTCAAAGTAAGGGAGAACCCCCAGTTGACTGATGGGAGCCTGATCATCCCCTAGATAGTTAGCAAAGTCCTTGCGGATATAGTCTGCTAGGACTAGTTGTCTCAAGTCTTTTCCGAGGCTAGCATACTCGGTCGCAAAGATATCAGCAATTCCAGATAATTTCCCCAAGGATTGATTGAGAATTTGATCATTGATCTTATTTCGAACCAAGAAAAGCTGGCGTTTGTCAATCAAGCCCCTGGCCTTCATGTCCCTTTCTATCTCTTTTATATAGTCTGGGCTTGCCTGGTACCAATCAGGTGTCTGGTAGAGAAGTCCTTGGAGAAGGACCTCCATCCAGTAGTAGTTCAGCGAAGGAAGGCTTTTACTGCCAATGAGATCCTTTAAGTATTGAGGGATTTCTAACTTTTGAGAATGAAGATAAATGAGGATGGCCGAGAGATACTTGGGATCTTCAAGAAGTAGATCTGCCGAGATTTGGCCATTAAGAACCTTGGAGCTAGCAATTAACTCCTTAAACTCAGTTTCATCCACTAAGTTACTGAGATACTGCCACTTGGCATCTTCAAAGTCCTGAAGAACCTTCTCCTCTTCCTTGGTCGGAGTACAGATATAAACAAAGTCTTGGTGAGGACAAAGTGTCTCCTCCTTGACCAGTTCTGGCACTGTGATCTCTTGGTCGATCTCCCCACACATCTGGAGATAGCGAACCCAGAGTTCTGGTTCACTATCATAGGGAGGGGTTGCGGTTAGAGAAATGACCTGAAGTTGCGGGTATTTCTTACGGAAGTCTTCTAGACTTTTCCACCATTCATTTCTCAAATGGTGGCATTCGTCCAGACAGAGGGTTTCAACTCCCTGCTCCTTAAGACTAGCAATGAGATCAAAACCGCCAAAATCCACCGTCTCACCATCCTCTTCTTGAGACTGGACCTGTTGCATAGCACTATGAAAGGCTTGGTAGGTGGCGATGGTAATTTGCTTCATGTCCTTGAGATTTTGAGACACAAGACTTGTGACTTGGTTCTCATCCTCTAAAAAGGCCTGGCGAATTCTATCCACCCATTGTTCCCGAATGGTAACCGTCGGTACCAAGACTAGGGCAGGCTTATCAAAGCGAGCCATCAACTCGATACCAATGGTTGTCTTACCAGATCCTGGTGCTGCCACAAGGTGAACATGTCCATCTGCTTGATATTCTTGGAACTTATCCAAGACTTGCTTTTGGTAGTTGCGCCAAGTTCCATTAAAGCTTAATCCTAACATGTTAGTTTCCTCATTCTAAGCTGTCATTTTCTTACTATCATTTTATCATACTTGCGTCAAAGTCACACTAAGAATACAGATAGTCTTTCTCCTCAAAATATGGTATAGTAGATTTATACTACTTAAGAGGATTTTACATGTCACAGAATATTCAAATGAAAACTATTTCACCCCTTCTGCAACAAGTGATTCATATTTCATCTATCGTTGGTGGAGTTGGCACCTTGATCTTCTGCATCTGGGCCTATCAGGCTGGGATTTTACAGTCCAAGGAAACCCTCTCTGCCTTTATCCAACAGGCAGGCATCTGGGGGCCTCCACTCTTTATCTTTTTACAGATTTTGCAGACGGTGGTTCCTATCATTCCTGGTGCTCTGACATCGGTCGCTGGTGTCTTTATCTATGGTCATATCGTGGGAACTATTTACAATTACATTGGCATTGTCATTGGTTGCGCCATTATCTTTTACCTAGTGCGACTTTACGGTGCTCCCTTTGTCCAGTCTGTCGTTAGCAAGCGTACCTATGACAAGTATATCGGCTGGCTAGACAAGGGCAATCGCTTTGATCGCTTCTTTATCTTTATGATGATTTGGCCAGTTAGTCCAGCAGACTTTCTCTGTATGCTGGCAGCTCTGACCAAAATGAGCTTCAAGCGTTACATGACTATTATCGTCTTGACCAAGCCCTTTACCCTCGTGGTTTATACTTATGGCTTGACCTATATCATTGATTACTTTTGGCAGATGTTCACCTGATCACTAAAAAAGTTGGGCAAAAACTCAATATTATCAGAAAATGAAAAAATAAAACGCATAGTATCAAGGCTTTTCTGAACTGCACCCCAAAAGTTAGACATAAAAATCTAACTTTTGGGGTGTTT